>JBGSIG010000371.1:0-2780 GCA_041742655.1 Ferruginibacter sp.
TTGATAACATTGAAAACATGGTAGCAAAAATGAAGGAAAAACCATGGCCGGTGTATAAAATTAAAGTTGGAGTACCAGGTGACGTAGAAATGGTAACCGAATTAAGAAAACATACAGACGCTATTTTTAGAGTGGATGCAAATGGGGGATGGACTCTTGAGGAGGCCCTTGAAAAAATTCCCTTATTAAAAAATCTAGGAGTTGAGCTGGTGGAGCAACCCCTGGCCAAAGATGATTGGGCGGCTGCGAAGACCTTATTTGAAGCGTCGCCGTTGCCAGTTTTTGCAGATGAGAGCTGTGTTGCAGAAGGAGACGTTGAAAAATGCGTTGGGCATTTCCATGGCATTAATATAAAGCTTACAAAATGCAGTGGCATTACTCCGGCCCGCAGAATGATTGAAAAAGCAGGGAATTTAAATTTAAAAATCATGATTGGCTGCATGAATGAATCGTCGGTTGGTACTGCCGCAATTGCCCAACTGGCACCACTTGTAGATTTTGTAGATATGGATGGGCCTTTATTGCTAGCGGATGATATAGCCGATGGAGTAAGTTTTGATAAAGGCCGTATCTGTTATACGAACGCTCCCGGGCTCGGTATCGCAATCAACCCATTTTAAATTTTATTTGGAAAAATAATTTATCAGTCTTTACTTTGCATCAATAATGAAACAAATCACCCACATACATCATCATCATTTTTTACCGCAGGGTAAGCTATGCTGATTGTTATGTGTTAAACATATTTTCATAATAGGGCTTACTCAAAAGGTAAGCCCTATTTATTTTTTACAGCCCTTATCAAATAAACGGTAGTAATTATGAGGTAAGGCAAAATTTAACCGATGCTAAAAATTGCAGTTCAAAAATCAGGACGATTGTATGAAGATTCTATCAGGCTCCTAAAAGAATGTGGTATAGAATTGAATAATGGAAACAAACAATTAAAAGCAGCAGCTTTTAATTTCCCGATAGAAGTTTATTTTTTACGGGATGACGATATTCCACAGTATGTGTACGACGGTGTTGCTGATATTGGTATTGTGGGCGAGAATGTTTTATTGGAAAAAGCAAAGGATATTGACCTTGTTTACAGGTTGGGCTTTGGTAAATGCCGTTTAAGCATCGCCGTACCAAAAACTATAAAATACAAAGGTGTAGCAGATTTAATTGGACTAAAAATTGCCACATCCTATTCAACTATTTTGCAGGATTATTTAACTAAGAATAACATTGATGCAGAGATTCATGAAATTAGTGGTTCGGTAGAAATAGCGCCTGGCATAGGTTTGGCCGATGCCATTTGCGACCTGGTAAGCAGTGGAAGTACTCTTTTTACCAATGGGCTAAAAGAGGCAGAAATTATTTTACAATCAGAAGCTGTATTAACTGCTAATAAACAGTTGACGGAAAGTAAAAAATTAATTCTTGATAAATTATTATTGCGTATTAATGCGGTTAAAACTGCTAAAAACAGCAAATACATTATGCTGAATGCACCTGACAATCAATTGGAAAACATTTCAACTTTACTGCCAGGCATGAAAAGCCCAACCATTATTCCCCTGGCTGAAGCAGGTTGGAGCAGCGTACAAAGTGTAGTAAACGAAAATGAATTTTGGGAAGTGATAGAAAAATTGAAAGAATTTGGTGCCGAAGGAATTATTGTAATGCCAATAGAAAAAATGATTGTGTAGAACTGCTATCTAAATATTTTTTATGCAAAACATTTTTATAAATCCATTGAAAGATCAATGGCCGGAAATTTTAAAGCGCCCATCATTTAACAGTACCACGCTGGATAATACGGTTGCTCCAATTTTATTGGATGTAAAGTTAAGTGGCGATGAAGCCATTAAAAAGTATGCTGCAAAATTTGATGGTGTTGCACTAAAAGATTTTAAGGTGAGTGATATTGAATTTGCTGACGCTCTATTTTTAGTAGATGATGAGTTGAAAGCCGCGATAGATGTAGCGAAGAACAATATCACTACATTTCATTACGCTCAAAAAGAATCCATTAAGCAAATAGAAACCATGCCCGGCGTCTTGTGCTGGAGAAAATCTGTGGCTATACAAAAAATAGGATTGTACATTCCGGGCGGTACAGCGCCTTTGTTTTCTACTTTGCTGATGTTGGGTATTCCCGCTGTGCTGGCCGGTTGCAGCGAAATAGTTGTTTGCACACCGCCAGATAAAAAGGGAAACGTAAACCCGGTTATTTTATATGTTGCTCAGCTAATAGGGCTTAAAAATATTTATAAGATAGGCGGGGCGCAGGCAATCGCAGCTATGGCCTACGGTACATCAAAAGTGCCGCAGGTATATAAAATATTTGGCCCCGGTAATCAATACGTAACCTGTGCCAAGCAATTAGTAAATAAAGATGGTATTGCCATTGATATGCCTGCAGGGCCAAGCGAGGTAGCTGTATTTGCTGACGATACGGCTAACCCGGGTTTTGTTGCGGCAGATTTGTTAAGCCAGGCCGAGCATGGCGCCGACAGCCAGGTTGTTTTAGTAGCCAGTTCATTAAAAATAATAGAAAAGGTGATGGAGGAAATAGATGTCCAGTTAGAAGGTTTGTCAAGAAAAGACATTGCCTCTAATGCCCTGAAGAATACAAGATACATTAGTATGGAAAACGAAGACGATGCTTTTGACCTGTTAAACGAGTATGCAGCAGAACATTTAATTATTGCCTCAGACAGGGCAGTGCAATTAGCAGATAAAGTGATTAACGCCGGCAGTGTTTTTTTAGGTCATTATTCTCCTGAGAG
>JBGSIG010000372.1:0-6542 GCA_041742655.1 Ferruginibacter sp.
ATTTCGATCGGTTGATCATCTGCGAAGAATTTATTTTTATCAAGAGCAGAAGTTTGAGCCTGCACGTTTGAGCATAATAATAGAAAAAAGGATACTGCTAAATACAATATTTTTATTTGTAACAGATTGACCGCTGTGGGATTGCTTTTAGCCAGGACAAGGGGAGGACACCCGTCAATTTTAAGTTTTCTAAAGCAAAAAATTTTGAGCCCGGCTACCGAAATCGGGATAAGGCCACTAACAAAAAAGTTATGTTTTTTTACCTTGTACATAAATTTAAAAAACTTATTAAACGCAAAGTACATCTTTATTGCGGGATGCTAAATTTTTGTGGTTGACTTCTATGTTGTTTTAAAGCAGGCCGGGCGGTGGCAAGGCTTCACCATTGCTAATATTTTTTATATCCGGCTGTTCCCTGGATCCTTGTAAGAAGAAAATATTATTACGGTCGCAAAACTATTCTTGCACTATCAGCGTATCTTTAACAAGGGAGTTACCCAAACCCATGATACCCAGTTTCAAAAAAGATTATTTACTGAATGGCTAAATAATATTGAGCATGAAATTTTTCATCATATTTATTTCAATTGTTTTTTTTAGCGATGTTGCTCACGCTCAAACAGCAGGGTACGATTCTGTTGGGGTAAGGCTAAGCAGCCTTGATGCAAGAAAAGATGGAAGTGATGCCCGGCTTGATTGTAGAGTGGTATGTTACCTGGAATATGCAAGGTTTGAAATTCAGCGTTCATTTGATGGTACTGATTATTCCACCATCAATAGTTTTGAGGCTGACAAACTCAGGTGCAAACAGCCATTCAATTTTACAGACGCAGGTATAACAACGAACGCTTTTTACAGGATAAGGGTAGGGGATGTAAATGGAAGATTCTATCACTCAAAAATAGTGGCCATTACCGGTAGCGAAAAAGGATTTGAGATAAATAGTCTTACTCCCTCCTTTGTAAATAGCCTTACAGTGCTAAGTTTATCATCAGCTTCTGCGGGCTACGCTGAAATTGCGATTACTAATTTACAGGGCGTGTTGGTTAAACATTTGAAGATAAATTTAAATAAGGGTAGTACAGATATAGTGATAAATACAGACAGGCTGGCAAAGGGAAATTATGTTGTAAGAGTGACCAATGGAAGTGCGGCTGTAAAAATCGCCCGGTTTGTAAAATTATAAACTGCACCCTTGCAAAGGAAAGATTTGCGGCAGGTTGTGTTATAAAAATATTTTCTTTTATTTTTCGTTATTCTTCATGTATCTCTTGCTAATCATGTTTACATCGATACAAAATTTTTTATGGCGAGTTTTTAAATCAATCTTTGTAAGAAAAAAGGATTGCTGTAAATAGGAGCCATTGAAGTATAAATTTATAGTGTTGTCCCTTAAAAAAGTTTTACTTTTGTGCTGTCTTTAAAAATGAAAAAATTCATCGTTGCCATATTAGCCATTGTGTACTTCAGCAGTTCTGTTGGTGCCTCTGTTAATTTACACTATTGCATGGGTAAACTGGCTGATTGGAATTTGGGGCATACAGAATCAAAGCAATGCGATAAATGCGGTATGAAAAAATCTTTGAAAAAAGACAAAGGCTGCTGCAAGGATGAACACAAGTTCATAAAGAACAACTCCGATCAAAAAACTGCTGAATCCGCTGTTCAAATATTTCAGTCAATAGCTGTTGCGCTTCCTGTTTCGTTTTACGAAATACCATCTGTTGGTACTCCAAGTATAACAGAAGAAAACCCGGTTAGCAACGCTCCTCCACCAATAAGTACAGTAGCGGTTTACATCCGCAACTGCGTTTTTCGAATTTAGAATTTAATTTCCAGTAGTGTCCGGACAAATTATTTGTCGGGCTTTTGGCATTTCTATATGCCCTTATTTCTATCTACTTTATTCACATAAAATCTAAAAAAATGAAATCATTAAAGATGCTGCTTGCGGTAGCGTTAACCGTCTTGTCTGTTTCCGTTTTTGCACAAGATTCCACAAGCCACAAAGAAAAAGCGCATAAACATCATTCAGAAAAAATGAAATACAGTTGTCCGATGCATCCGGAAGTAACAAGCGACAAGCCTGGCAAATGTTCAAAATGCGGAATGGACCTGAAGAAAAGCGAACCTGCTACCGTTGCATACAGTTGCCCCATGAAATGTGAGGGTGATAAAACCTACGATAAGCCGGGCAATTGCCCTAAATGCGGCATGGCGTTAACAAAACAAAAAGATGATCCTTCTAATTAAAAAAATTAATCACTATTAAAATATAAACAATGAAAAAGTTAATCCTCGTATGTACAATTATTACTTCGATAGCAGTAATATCCTGCAACAACAATTCAACAAAAGACGACAACACTGCAATGAACCATGATAGTATGCCAATGCCAATGGAAGATAATACGATGTCAAATACAGAGGCGAAAATGGTTGCGACTACATTTACTAACGTTGCCCCTGCTGTTTCAGCGTATATAAAAACAATGGTGATGGATTACCTGGCGGTAAAAAATGCCCTGGTAAATGGAGATGAAGCAGCGGCTGCTACTGCTTCCGGTAAAATGAATGATGCGATGAAAGGGTTTGATAAATCATTGTTGAATGCAGAACAGAAAAAAGTATATGACGGTATTGAAGATGATTTGAAAGAACAGGCTGAACACATTTCAAAAGGTAAAATTGAACAGCAGCGTGAACATTTTGTCAAGATGAGTAAAGACATGTACGAAATAGTAAAAGCATTTGGTGCAGGCATGCCGCTATACCATGACCATTGCCCCATGTACAGCGATGGTTCTATGTGGCTGAGCGAAAGTAAAGACATAAAAAATCCTTTTTATGGAGACAAAATGATGACCTGTGGAAGTGTGGAAGAAATGATGCAATAATTCAGAAGGCAAATAAATTGTTATGATTCCAAAAATTATTTCCTGGTCCTTAAAAAACAGGTACATCGTTTTGCTGTTGGCAACCGGCCTGTTTGTATGGGGAATTTTTAATATTAAAAAGAACCCTATTGATGCCATTCCTGATATGAGCGAAAACCAGGTGATTGTATTTACGGAATGGATGGGCCGTGGCCCGCAGATAATGGAAGACCAGGTAACCTATCCGCTGGTTAGTAACCTGCAGGGTATTCCCAAAGTAAAAAATATCAGGGGCACTTCCATGTTCGGGATGAGTTTTGTGTACGTGATTTTTGACGATGATGTTGATGTGTACTGGGCACGAACCAGGGTACTCGAAAGATTGAATTACGCACAACGCTTATTGCCTAACGGCGTTACTCCCGCCCTTGGCCCTGATGGCACCGGCGTAGGGCATGTATTCTGGTACACACTGGATACAAAAAACCTTGACCTTGGCGAACAAAGGGCATTGCAGGACTGGTATATTAAACTGGCGCTGCAAACCGTGCCGGGAGTTGCAGAAATAGCTTCTTTTGGCGGCTTTGAAAAACAATATCAATTGGTGATTGATCCTGTCAAATTGCAATTCTATAACATCAGCCTCACTGACGTTATGGACAAAGTAAAAGCCAGCAACAACGATGTGGGCGGTAGGAAATTTGAAATGAGCGACATGGCTTATATTATCCGTGGATTGGGGTACCTCAAAAACAAAGACGATATCGAAAGTATTGCTGTTGCAAATAACAATGGTATTCCTGTGCGGGTGAAAGATATTGGTACAGTGCAAATGGGCGGTGATTTGCGGTTGGGCATTTTTGATGAAAACGGTGAAGGCGAAGTAGTGGGTGGAATAGTAGTGATGCGTTACGGAGAAAATGCAGATAATGTAGTCAATGCCATAAAAGAAAAAATGAAAGATGTGCAAAAAGGTTTGCCGGAAGGAGTAACATTTAAAACTGCATACGACCGGAGTGAATTGATTGAAGCCGCCATTGGTAATATCAAGGTAAAACTGATTGAAGAAATGGCGGTAGTGGCACTTATTGTTATCATTTTTTTATTTCACTGGCGCAGCGCATTAAGCATCATTATTCAGATTCCGATAACCATAGCAATCAGTTTCGTACTGCTTAATATGTTTGGCATTTCATCCAACATCATGTCGCTTACCGGTATTGCATTAGCCATTGGGGTAATTGTAGATAACGGCATCATCATGAGTGAAAATGCTTACCGGCATTTATCAGACTATCAAAACAAACACAATCCTAAATCATAAGCAATGAAAAAACTTTTCAATAAAAAAGATTACTACCGTATTCCGGAACCGGAACGGATGCAGTTGATTGAAAAAGCCTGCAACCAGGTATCAAGAGGTGTGTTCTTTTCTACCATCATTATTATTACTTCCTTTCTGCCGGTTTTTTTACTGACCGGGCAGGAAGGAAAACTGTTTCATCCGCTGGCATTCACCAAAACATTTATCATGATTGTGGATGCATTTTTGGTAATTACGTTAGCCCCCGTTTTAATTTCCTTTTTTATGAAAGGCCGTTTCCGGCCAGAAGCCAAAAATCCTGTAAATAGGATACTCGAAAAAATATATGAGCCTGTAATTCGTGCATGCATCAAATGGCGAAAAACTACGCTGGCGGTAAACCTCCTTGCGTTAGCTATCAGCGTACCCATGCTGCTTAGTTTGGGAAAAGAATTTATGCCGCCATTGGATGAAGGCTCCATTTTATTTATGCCCGTTACACTGCCGGATGTGTCTAACAGTGAAGCAAAACGCATTTTACAGGTGCAGGATAAATTAATTAAATCTATACCGGAGGTAAAAAATGTGTTGGGTAAAGCGGGCAGGGCCAACACAGCAACCGATAATTCTCCCATCAGTATGATTGAAACGATCATACTATTAAAACCTCAATCTGAATGGAGAAAGGGAATGAGTAAAAATGATATCATCAACGAACTGAATGCCAGGTTACAGATACCGGGTGTTATCAACGGTTGGACCCAGCCCATCATAAACCGTATCAACATGCTCTCAACTGGTATTCGTACCGATGCAGGAGTAAAAGTGTATGGGCAAGATCTTGATACGATTTATGCCTTTGCAGAAAAAGTAAAAAAACAACTGGAAGGCATTGATGGCGTAAAAGATCTTTACGTAGAGCCAATTACAGGCGGTAAGTATATTGATATTATAGTGAAACGAGATGAAATAAGCCGCTATGGTTTAACCGTGGATGATGTAAACACTGTTGTGGAAATTGCATTGGGGGGAATGCGGCTCACAACTACGGTGGAAGGACGACAAAGATTTTCAGTGAATGCACGATTCGGCCAGGATTTTAGAAACAACATTGAATCATTAAAACGGTTACAGGTACAAACCATGAAATATGGCCCGGTGCCCTTGGAAGCCGTGGCCGATGTAAAAATAACAGAAGGCCCGCCGATGATTAATTCTGAAAATGCGATGCTGAGGGGAACGGTGCTGTTTAATGTACGGGAAAGGGATTTAGGCGGCACGGTCAATGAGGCTAAAGAAAAACTGGATAAGATGATTACCCAATTGCCAAAAGGTTATTTTTTAGAATGGAGCGGCCAGTATGAAAACCTGATCCGCAGCGAAAGAACATTGAAAATTATTTTACCGGTGGTACTGTTGATTATTTTTCTGTCCATGTATTTCGCTTTCCGTAATGCCAGAGAAGCATTTCTAAGTTTGATCTCTATTCCATTCGCATTGATTGGCGGAGCATTTATGATTTATTTCTGGGGAGTGAATTTATCTGTAGCCGTTGCTGTAGGTTTTATTGCCTTATTTGGATTGGCTGTAGAAACAGGTATTGTAATGGTTATTTACCTCAACGATGCAATGCAGCAATTGGTAGAACTAAAAGGTAATTCACGGGAAACAATCAGCAAAGCAGACTTGAGGGAATATGTAATTACAGGCGCATCAAAAAGATTGCGGCCAAAATTAATGACGGTTTGTGTTTCGCTGTTTGCATTGATACCGATTTTATGGAGCCACGGAGTTGGCAGTGATGTAATGAAACCGATTGTGTTACCAATGGTTGGCGGGGTATTGACTTCTGCAACACATATTTTATTGGTAACTCCATTGATATTTTTAATGGCAAAAGAATATGAATTGAGAAAGAAAGGAAAGATTGAAGTGTTGGAGACAAAACACTAAACATAATAAAAAGTAGTTAACATGAAATGTTTACAAATAATAATTGGATGGTTGCTGATAACATCGCAGGCAGTGTCACAACAAGTGCTTACTATGCAGCAAATTCAATCGGCCATTCAAACCAATCATCCTGCATTAAAGATGCTGGATGCAGAGGCACGTTCTATGACTGAGGAAGCAAAGGGCGCTTATAGTTGGGCGCCGCCTGAAATTGGCGCTGGTTTTTTTCAAACACCCTACAGCCCGGCTTATTGGAAAGCTATGAATGGGCAGCCCGGCATGGGAGCCTTTATGATTTCAGCGCAACAGATGTTTCCAAATAAGAAACAACAGAACGCTGAGTTTGCTTATATGAATGCACAGTCATCGGTTGAATTACAAAAAAAGGATGTGTTTGTAAATGAACTGCT
>JBGSIG010000373.1:0-2061 GCA_041742655.1 Ferruginibacter sp.
TAAAGTAGAAACCGTAATGCCCAACCGCTTGAAAATAAATGTTGATTTTGGTAAGGATGCTATGCTGGGTAAGGGCAATACGGTAACTGGAACGATTAATTCAAAATGGTTGTTTGGCACACCGGCTAGAAATTTGAAAGCTAAAATTGATGCAGCATTATCTGCAAAGAAAACAGCCTTTGATAAATTTGCCGGTTACGATTTTGATAACCCAACCAGTAACTACAGCACCCAAAGCAAAACCATTTTTGATGGCAGGTTGGATGCCGAAGGTGATGCCACCATTAAGCCAAATTTTGAAATGGATGAATCAGCACCTGGTATGTTAACTGCCAACATGGTGATAAAAGTGTTTGAACCGGGCGGCAGTTTTAGCATAGATAATATGGCGGTACCTTATAGTCCTTATACCAGCTACGCAGGCCTTAAATTACCTGATGGAGAAAAGCCATTTGATTATTTACTGGCAGGCAAAACCCAAACCACTCAAATTGTAAATGTAGACAGCAGGGGAAATTTATTAAGCGGCAATACAGATGTGGAGGTGCAATTTTATAGAATTCAATGGCGCTGGTGGTGGGATGACAATGGCGATAACCTTAGCAATTTTACCCAGGATGAATACAATAAATTAATAAAAAAAGAAACGGTACAGCTTACTAACGGTAAAGGACAATGGCAGTTTGGAACGTCAGAAAATGAATGGGGACGTTACCTAATCCTGGTGAAAGATATTAAAAGTGGTCACACAACCGGATCGGTATTTTACATTGATGAACCCGGCTGGCAAAGCAGAAGCGGTAATGACGAACAGTCGGCTGCTTCGATGTTATCTTTTAGCAGCAACAAGGAAAAGTATAATGTGGGTGACGAAGTACAACTAAACATTCCCAGTAGCAAAGGTGGCCGTATTTTAGTAAGTTTGGAAAGTGGCAGTAAAGTGATAAAGTCTTTTTGGCAGGAGACCGTTCAGGGACAGACCCTGGTGAAATTTAAGGCAGAGGCAACTATGGCTCCCAACATCTACGCAACGGTAAGTCTATTACAGCCACATGCGCAAACTATCAACGATCTTCCCATCAGGATGTACGGCTCTATTCCCATCTTTGTTGAGGACAAAAACACAGTCCTTAGTCCGGTGCTCTCAATCGCAGGCAGCATACGGCCAGAACAAAATGTTTCTTTTACCGTGAGTGAGCAGCAGGGCAAACCGATGACTTATAGTGTAGCGATTGTTGATGAAGGGTTGCTGGATTTGACCAGGTTTAAAACACCAGATCCGCATGAAGCTTTTTATGCAAGAGAAGCTTTGGGTGTAAAAAGCTTCGACATGTTTGATTTTGTAATTGGTGCATGGGGCGGTAATCTCGAACGCATTTTAACCATTGGCGGCGATGCAGAAGGTGGTCCTGTGAAACAGAAAACAGCCAACCGTTTTAAACCTGTGGTGCAATACCTTGGCCCCTTTCATTTAGGCAAAGGGCAAAAACAAACCAACACTTTTAAACTCTCACCTTATATTGGGTCGGTAAGAGCGATGGTGGTAGCAGCTCATGATGGCGCATATGGCGCAACGCAAAAAACTGTAACGGTAAAAAAGCCCTTGATGATATTGGCAACTATGCCAAGGGTATTGGGCCCCGGCGAAACGATCAAATTGCCTGTTACCATTTTTGCTATGGAAAACAGCGTAAAAAATGTAAATGTTACACTGCAGTCTAACCCATTTTTAGAAGTGGTAGGCGCTGCCAGCCAAAGCACCAGCTTTAAACAAACCGGTGAGCAAATGTTGTACTTTGATGTAAAAGTAAAACCGAATACAGGCATTGGTAAAGTAAAATTATTGGCCAGTTCAGGCAGCGAAAAAGCCGATTATGATGTGGAGTTAGATATCCGTAATCCTAATCCACCGGTAACCAGCGTAAGCGAAATTGCACTGGCGCCGGGACAGCAATGGAAGACCGTGGCAAAAGCAATTGGTGTGGCGGCAACAAGTACCGCAGTGGTAGAAATTTCAAGTGTGCCATCAATGAATTTACAAAAGCGGTTAGATTATTTAAT
>JBGSIG010000374.1:0-2254 GCA_041742655.1 Ferruginibacter sp.
AAAAAATATGGAAGCTTAATTACGCTTCACTCATCCGCCGCAGGTAGTTCATTACTGCGGCAATTTCTCCGTAACTAAACCCTTCTCCTAATTTTTGCTTAATGGGTGCAGTAGCCATACTGTTGTTATTTTCTTCTTCAATGGCTTTAGTAATAATTTTCAATTTTTCGGCATTAACTAGCTCATTTATTTTTAGCTCGCCCGAAAAAATAAAATGCGCCAGGTGGCCCTCAATAGTACCCGTAGAAAGCCCTCTTTCAAAAGCAATCTCATCAACCGATTTGCCCAGTTGAAACAGGTATAGGCTTTGCTTTTTAGTGTCCGTAGTTTTTTCAACCCTTGCAGATTTACGCGGCCGTTTAGGCGCTTTTGAATTTATTTTCGTCACCAGGTTATTGGCTCTGCAATAGTCTATAATTGTATCTAAAAAGTAATTGCCATACTTTGCCAGCTTGATATCACCAAAGCCCGAGATTTTTGCCAGGTCGGTATTGGTAAGTGGTAAATAAGTAGCCAGTTCAACCAAAGTGGCATCACTAAAAACCTGGAACGCCGCTACGTTTTCTTCTTTTGCAAGATCATACCTGATAGCTTTTAATTTCCTCAGCAGATCACCATTTACCGGCTCTGCCACGCTAGTCCTTTGCACCAGTTCTTTATTAACAGAAACAGATTTTACCAGCTTCGCCTGCATTTCTCCTTTCAATATTTGCCTACTTATTTCATTTAGTTGCAGCACCGGGTATTCTGTTTCACTTTGCTGCAAATAGCCTAATTGCAGCATATCCTTTACATACATTTTCCATTGGTCTTTACTGATGTCTTTACCAATACCAAATGTTTTGATAGATTGATGTTCTGTTTTGGTAGTGCTGCTTCCACGTAAAAAATCAATGACATAATTAATACCAAATCTTTGCTGCAACCGGGTTACGGCGCTTAATATTTTTTGCGCTTCAATGGTAGCGTCAACTTTTTCTTCATCACTTAGACACACATCGCAGCTACCACAAAAATTGGCGGCAGGTTCATCAAAATAATTCAGTAAATATTTACGGCGGCATTGTCTTGTTTCACAAAAGGCCGCCATCTGGTCAAGCTTCTTCAGCATCACTTTACTTTGTGCATCATTGCCTTCAATCCTCGCAAAACTTTTTAACTTAAACACATCCGCAGCACTGTAAAATAAGATGGCCTCGCTGGGCAAGCCGTCTCTTCCCGCCCTGCCGGTTTCCTGGTAATAGCCTTCTATATTTTTTGGTAAATCTACATGCGCTACAAAACGTACATTGCTTTTATTGATGCCCATACCAAATGCAATAGTGGCAACGATAATTTTTATTTCGTCTTTTAAAAAACTGTCCTGGTTTTTATCCCTTACATTTTTCTCTAACCCTGCATGATAGGCTGTTGCTGCAAATCCTTCATCCCTTAAATCTTCTGCCAGCTTTTCTGTTGAGCTGCGGCTAAGGCAATAAATAATACCGCTATCTTCTTTATGATCTGCTAAAAAGTCTGTTAACTGTTTAAAATAATTTCTTTTTTCTTTTACATAATAACTGATGTTGGGCCTGTTAAAAGAATTTTCATACACTGTAAACTCTTTCACCTCCAGCTTTTGAATGATATCTTTTTTTGTAAGCGAATCAGCCGTTGCGGTTAAGGCAATAATGGGGACTGCAGGAAATTGTTTTTTCAATTGACCCAATACAAGATACTCCGGCCTAAAATCGTGCCCCCAATGGCTGATGCAATGTGCCTCATCAATGGCAAATAACGAGACGTTTATTTCTTTTAAAAAATTGAGCAGCCCGTTTTGCCCAAGCAAACGTTCCGGAGCTACATACAATAATTTTAGCTGGTTGGTTTTTAGTTGATGGATGATTGCCGACTGCTCGCCACCGGATTGCGAAGAATTTAAAAATGCGGCTGCAACGCCATTTAATTTCAGTGCATCCACCTGGTCTTTCATCAGCGCTATCAATGGCGATACTACGATGGTAACACCTTCAAAAATCAACGCAGGCACCTGGTAACACAAAGATTTTCCACCACCGGTGGGCATTAAAACAATGCTGTCTTTTTGGGCCAACACATTATTTATTATTTCTTCCTGGTTGTGCCTAAAAGAATTGTATCCAAAATTGCGCTGTAAAGTTTGCTGAATGTTGTACATATCCATCGGTTCATTGAATCCCCGTCAACAAGATAAAAATCTTTTGGTATTCTTTTACAACAAATGACTGCTGTTAGT
>JBGSIG010000375.1:0-3848 GCA_041742655.1 Ferruginibacter sp.
TAGTCTTTCGACTATTTTTTCGCTACCATCAGGATTGAAAAACAAGTGCTATGGCACAAAGAAAAATAATCCCATCGGAATAAAAAGGTAGAAGAGAAATCAAGATTATTATGAGGTTGAAGAACAAAAGCTATTGTTAATAATATAGTGCCGTCTTTTTTCAATTATTAACGATATACAAAAAGACAACACTACATCGTAAAAAAATAAAACCAACACCTCCGGGATGCATGGAAGGCACTTTATTGTAGTAAACTATTCAGCTTACTTTCCAATGCTGGCCCTCGCAAATTTTTGGCTATTATTTTCCCATCGGGATCAATTAAGAAATTTTGTGGAATACTAAAAATGCCAAATTGTTGGGCCACTGTATTGCTCCATCCCTGCAGGTCGCTCACGTGTGTCCACGTTAATCCGTCCATATCAATGGCGCTTACCCAGGCGGGTTTAGCTTTGTCTAATGATACACCGAGTACGGTGAAGTTTTTATCTTTAAATTTATTATAGTTGGCTACTACATTGGGGTTTTCCTGGCGGCAGGGCCTGCACCAGCTTGCCCAAAAATCTATCAATACATATTTACCACGCAGCGATGACAAGCTTACCAATGTGCCCGAAGTATCCGCCTGTGAAAAATCAGGCAGCAGCGAACCGATGGCATTTTTCTTTGCTTCCGCAATTTGCCCGGCAATATAGTTACCCATGGATGTTGCTTTTAATGTGCCATTTAACTGGATGTACATTTCTTCCATTTTATTGGCGTCGGCCGCTAACTGGTTATACCGTATAATTGCCAACGGCGTTACATACGATTCAGGATGCTGCTGCATAAAATTGTCGATGGCCTGTAGTGCTTTTGCAGAAGCAACTGAATCATATACCGCATCTTCGGCAAATAATTTCATGTAAGGCTGGATGGCGGTACTAAAAACTTCAAAATCATACTGGGTTTTGGATCCTGTTATAGAAACACTTTGCAATTCATTCTTTTCTCCTTCAATTTTTACTGAACTATTATCTAAAAACAACGCAATGTAGGGAGGTTGTTTGTTGAACATAATAACTTTAAAATCGGGTTCAGTTAATTTTCCTTTAAGTCTAAATGTATTACCGCTCATAATCGACTCCGATTCTGCAGCACCTGTTTGTACATTTAGCAAAGCAACACTTGTACCGTCGGGAAAACCAGTGACGTCTCCGCTAATCACAAAACCATCAACAGGCTTCAGCTCCGCAGCAGGCGTTTTCTTTACTGGTGAAGTGGCCTTGGCTTTGGTTGTATTTTGAGCGACTGCCAATAACGGACATACCAATATTATCAATAACAATTTCTTCATACAAATTATTTGAACTTGCAATTTACCCTGTTTATATTAAATGGAATATCATATAACAGAATTTAGGAATTCTTTAGTGCTTTCAGTTATATCAACGGAATTTTCTAATATATTGATATAAGCACTTCCTATAATGGCACCATTTGTATAGGCACAGGCAGATTGAAAAGTGGCTTTGTCTTTTATACCAAAGCCAACCAGGATAGGGTTATTGAGTTGCATATGCTGCAATTTTTTGAAGTAGTCAGACTGGTCGCTGATGATTTTATTATTGCCCGTTGTGGACGAAGAAGACACAGCATACAAAAAGCCACTGCTTAACTTATCTATTTTTCTTACTCTCTCCTCGCTTGTTTCGGGGGTTACTAAAAAAATAAATTTCAACTGATGTTTTTCAAATAGTTGTTGGTAGGTTTCTTCAAATTCTCGGATGGGCAAATCTGGTAAAATAATTCCGTCAACACCAGCAGCTTCAGCAGCAGTGCAAAACTTTTCAATACCGAATTGTAGAACAGGATTCATATAGCCCATTAAAATAATGGGTAATTGAATTGTTGGTCTCAGCGATTTTAATTGCTCAAATAGTTTGGAAATGCTCATGCCATTTTTTAAAGCAATCATGCTGCTGTGTTGTATCACAGGTCCATCTGCCAGCGGATCGCTGTAGGGCATACCTATTTCTATCATATCAGCGCCGTTCTGCTGAAGGGCTGTTAGCACTTCCAGCGTACTGTTTAAATGTGGATAGCCCGCCGTACAATAAACGTTCAGCACATTTTTTCTCTTTGCGGCAAAAAGTTGATCAATCCTATTCATGATTTTATTTTATTACAATTTGCATTTTAATATTACATCTTTTGTAATCCGATTTAAAATTCTTCACTTCAATAAAACCATATTTTTTGTACAGGTGAATGGCATTGTCAAGACGGGTGTTAGAATATAAAACAATTTTTTCTAGATAAATTCTCTTTGCTTCCTGTAAACAAAATTCAAGCATTTTATTGCCGATGTTCTTTCCCTGGAATTTTTCATACACCGCCATCTTCGATAATTCAAAAACATGGTCACTTTGTTTTAGCAATGCGAAAGTTCCGGCCACTTCGTTGTTGAATAAGGCAAAAAAAATAAAGCCTCCTTTGTCAATAAAATATTGCCTTGGATTGGATAACATTTTTTCATCAATGGGTTCTACTTCAAAATACTTTTCTAACCATGCTTTGTTTAATTCGGTAAAATGCTGGGCATATTCGTTGGAAAAAGGAACTATTGTTATGTTGTGTTGCATTGTTGGTCTATTCTTTTTATTGGCATTTCGTTTTTTACCTCATCCGTCCGCTATCGCAGCCACCTTCTCCTTTAGGAGAAGGGTTGGGTCGGAGAGTTTACTTCATGGGTTGAGTGGGTTTCTGCTATACTGAACATCTTTTTTATGTACTCCTTGTACTCTTTGCAAACGCTGTTATTTTATTTACCACAGTTGCTGTCGTTTCAATGATTTCCTGGTTTGTAAATCGAAGGACAGTTACTCCGTTTTCATTTAACACTTTTGTGCGTTCAATATCATATTCGGTAATAGCTTTTTTATTGTGGATTCCGCCATCTGCTTCAATACACAATTTGATTTCGTTACAATAAAAATCCAATATATATTTTCCAAACGGGTGTTGCTTTCTAAACTTCAGGTTCATTACTTTTCTGTTCCTCAGTGCCTGCCATATTTATCTTCCGCCTCTGTTTTTGCTTTTCTTAAATGTTTTGCATTTTCATAGATGGAAGGATTTGCATTGTTGTGAAGATTTTCATTTTAGTCTGCCATAATAAAAAATTGACAAATTAATAAAGACGTGTCCCTGGAGAATAAATGCTACAAATATACTGCTCCGACTCTCACCTTTTAGCATTAATCACAAATTATAAAAACTCTTCAAAAGCTCCTCTCTTTAAGGAGAGAGTTTGGGGTGAGGTCACAAATATTTCATATAAGTCGCCAAATCTTTATCTCCTCTGCCGCTTAAACAAATTACTACCACATCATCTTTTCTAAATTTAATTTCATTCAACACATGAAATGCATGGGCTGTTTCCAATGCGGGAATTATTCCCTCTGTTCTGCAAACTTCAAAAGCGGCTTTTACTGCTTCATCATCGGTGGCACTCATAAATTTTGCACGCCCGCTTTTAAATAAATGCGCATGCAAAGGTCCGACACCCGGATAATCAAGGCCGGCTGAAATACTGTGTGGTTCTACCACCTGCCCATCTTCTGTTTGCATCAGCAGACTTTTACTACCATGCAAAATTCCAGGTTTACCTAATTGTGTGGTGGCGGCACTCATACCACTGTTGATACCACAACCTGCAGCTTCCACTGCGATGAGTTGCACCGAAAGGTCATCTAAAAAATGATAGAAAGCGCCAGCGGCATTACTGCCTCCACCCACACAGGCAATTACAAGGGTAGGCAGTTCGCTACCGGTTTTTGCCAGCAATTGTTTTTTTATTTCTTCA
>JBGSIG010000376.1:0-4816 GCA_041742655.1 Ferruginibacter sp.
TTAAAAGATATGCGGCGCTGTAAAATTTTGACCTCGCAAACTTTTTTATAGCCAGTGAAAATAAAGTGTCCGCTTTTTGCCTGTCGGTTTTTACCGAGTTGAGAACTGCATCAATATCCTGTGTCTTCGCTGAAAAGCAGAAAACAATGGATGCCAAAAACGATATGATAAGTGATTTCATATCCAATCTTAAAGTACCTTAAATTTAATCCATATTTTTTAGATGTGCCTCCTGTTCCCCTGCCAAACAGTTCTGCTCCCTGGTGCTTTTAAGGTAATTTTTAGTTACACCGCTGTAATAGAATTATTTAGGGAGATTAAAGATCGTGCAGTGCCCTTTGAGTAAAATTACCCTAAAGGGTAATTTTAAAGGGTTGGTACAGGAGATTTTCCCAAATAACAGACGGCGTGCTGGCGTGAATGTAAGTAAAGGCAAAAATACCCCATGCCCAGAAACCTTTAGCGAGGGTAAATCATCCATCCATAGGCGTCCATTATCCATTTTTTGAGGCTAGCAGCCGAACCACCTTTGCATTGTCAATAACGACACAAAATTTAAAAACATAAAAAATGAAAAAGTTCACAGTACCGAAAAGAGCCGAAGTTGCACCGGCAAATCAAGCCATTTTTGACAACCTTAATAAAGCGTTGGGGTTTGTACCTAACCTTTATGCAGCCATTGCCCATTCTGATAACGGCCTGGCAAGATACCTGGCATATCAAAATGCCAAAACAACTTTGAGCAACAAAGAAAAAGAAGCCGTAAACTTAGTGGTTAGCCAGGCAAATGGCTGTGTATATTGCCAAAGTGCGCATACCGTGATCGGGAAAATGAATGGTTTCACCGACGAACAACTGATTGACATTCGCAAAGGAAAAGCTTCGGATGTTAAATTGAATGCTTTGGTGCAATTGGCAGAAAGTATTACTAAAAACCGGGGCAAAGCGGATGCGTTCCTGGTGAGTAATTTTTTTGCGCAAGGTTATACCGATGAAAACCTGGTAGATATGATTCTGCAAATAAGCGACAAAACAGCCATGAATTATTTACACAACCTTACCAAAATTCCGGTAGATTTCCCTTTGGCACCATCGTTGGAAACAGCAATGGCTGTTTAATACGTGTAGTATTTGAAAAGCCCAGAAACTGCCCCAAAAGAAATTGCGGGGCAGTTTATATTTTATGTCACCAGCAAACCAGTCACTTCAATTAATGCTTATTTCAATTCGGCCATCCGAAGAAAAAAAATTATCCATTCTTTTGCGATGTTACTCCATTTTACAGGGATATGTGATGCAGCAACTTTGCATTGTCAATAATGGCATAACAATTAAACTAATGATCATGAATACTAAAACGGGTTCTATGAACTTTCAACCACAGTATGTTCAGAAAAGACCAACAGCAATGCGCACTTTAACTTTATCAACGTTGTATTCAGGCTTGCTCGATGCATCGGCGGGTGCATTAGTATACTTAATCTTTAAAGGGTTAAATCCAGTTGAGGTGCTACAATACATTGCCAGCGGCTTTTATGGCGATGCGGCTTTTTCCGGAGGCCTACTTATGGCCGGGGTTGGACTAATACTTCATTTTGTAGTAGCCTTTACATTTGCGGCTGGTTTTTTTATTGTATATCCTTCAATAAAGCTGCTCTCAAAAAATATCCTGGTTACAGGTCTATTGTACGGCTTATTCACTTGGTTCGTAATGAACCTTGTTGTATTACCAAACTCAAACATACCAAGCGCTCCATTTAATTTTATATCAGTGCTTGAGATAATCTGGCATATGGCGTTGGTGGGTTTGCCCATAGCTATTTTAACCAAAAGACATTACGGTAACTGACAGAATAATATAAAAAATAAATAGACAAAATGCCTGAAGTCGCTCAACAGCAGGCTTTCTTTTTTATGCAAGATATAAGCGGTTTTATTAAATTTATAACTGAAACTGAGATTAAGCATAACACACAATTAATAAAGCAGCTATTGGGGATTATTGTTGATGCAAATAATCTTAATCTGGAGTTACAGAAAATTGACGGAGATGCTGTTTTCTTTTTCGGATAGGCAAAGTCCCCTCTCTTAAAAAGATTATTCAACAGGCCAAAGCAATATTTGAAAAGTTTCATCAGCCTCTCATTGTGTTCCAAAATAAAAAGATGTGCCTGTGTGGTGCATGCCTTTCTGCTAGTGAACTTACTATAAAATTGTTTATGCACACTGGTAAGGTTAGCAGCTTTCATATTGGAAATCATTTCAAATTAATTGGTAAGGATATTATACTACTCCACCGCCTTTTAAAAAAAGTGTGCCATTATACAAATATCTACTGTTTACAGAACCAAGCCTCGAGATGCAGGCATCCCAAAAATTTTCAACTATCCTGGAAAGTGATGAATTTGACGATATTCCTTTGCATTATCAATACTTACCAATACATCATTGGCTTCCGGAAATTAGTACCCCTGAATAGCCTTGTCAAAAAATATCAATAATGTAGTCAGAAAATTTATGGTCAGTTTATTTCTCCCTTTTTATTTCAAGCTTCTTCATTCTGGATTCCAAAGTTGTAGGGTTTAATCCTAATATTTTAGCAGCTCCTTTTTCGCCGCTTACTTTCCAATTAGTTTGATCGAGCACAGTGACGATGTGTTCTTTTTCAACGTCCTCCATTTTCAACGACGAAGCTTGATCGGTGCCGGTATTTTTTGCAAAAGGTATCCAGTCGCCGTATTCCAACGTATCGCCAACAGAAAGTATCAGCGCCCTTTCAACAAGGTTTTCCAGCTCCCTGATATTGCCCGGCCAGTCATACAGCATTAAAGCATCAATTACCTTGTCGGGTATGTTTTTGATTTCCCTGTTCATTTTACCCTCATACTTTTTTACAAAATGTCTTACAAGTAAAGGAATATCTTCTTTTCTGTCACGCAAAGGAGGGGAAACGATCTGGAAGACATTCAGCCTGTAAAACAAATCTTCTCTAAATTCTTTTTTTACAATGGCCTCTTCCAGGTTACGATTGGTAGCAGCAATTACCCGTACATTAACTTTCATTGTTTTAGGATTGCCCAGTCGTTCAAATTCACCTTCCTGCAATACCCTTAACAATTTGGCCTGCAACTCAACCGGCAATTCGCCTATTTCATCTAAAAAAATAGTGCCACCATCAGCCAGTTCAAAGCGGCCAATCTTTCTTTCCATAGCGCCGGTAAATGCACCCCGCTCATGCCCGAATAATTCACTCTCAATTAAATTCGCAGGCAAAGTGGCGCAGTTTATTTTTATCAGGGGGCGTTTGCTCCGCTTGCTGATATTGTGAACAGCCCGGGCTAGTAATTCTTTTCCGGTACCGCTTTCGCCTAAGATCAACACTGTGGCATCGGTAGAAGCAACCTTTTCAATTTGTTGCAAAATTTTATGAAACTTTTTACTCTTACTTACAATTTCTTCAAAATTACTATTCAGTTTTATTTCGTCCTGCAGGTATAAATTCTGAGCCTGTAACTTTGCCTGCTCCCGCTCCAAAAGAATACGATCCGTTACATCTAAGAACATGGTACGTGTAAACTGACCGCTTATATCTGGCTTAGACCACCATTGAATCCAAATGGGTTGCCCATTGTCTTTGCGGCGTAGTTCCAGAAGAACTCCTTTACTCTCAATACCATGACCTATAGTTTCAAGTGCCTCCTTGATGCGGCGCTGGGCGTCTGGCAGGTTTGGAACCAATGATTTTCCATAAATATCCGGCACTTCCTCAGGCCTTATTCCCAACGCTTTTAGTGCCACCCGGTTAGCTTTTATAAACCTCGAATCAACTGCTTCATGTATGTATGCTATGGGTGCCTCTTCAAAAAGATCCCGAAATCGTTCTTCACTTTCCTTTAGCAGATCTTCCAGTTGAGTATTAACAAGCGTTAATTCCTGTTCAGCTATTTTTCTTTGGCGTATATCCCGGATAAAAGAGCAGGTAATTTCCTGTCCTTCGTATTCCATAAAATTAGCTACAATTTCTACATCATATAAATACCCCGTTTTGTGTTTATGTTTTGCTTCAAAAGTAAATTGCTTTAATGTTTTTAACTTATTCCAAAAAGCAGCATAATCAGCAACAATATCTGTGGGGTTTATATCACTCACTTTCATAGAAGTTAATTCTTCTTTGGAATACCCCAGCATTTTAGAGGCTGTATCATTTACGTAAAGGATTTCTCCTTCTGAATTTACCCAGAATATTGCTTCGGACAGGTTTTGAATAGTGAAGTGAGACAGTCTTCTGTCATTATCAAAATCCAACGGTTGCTTTTTTGCCATTACAGGTAGTTTTGTAATTATGATGAATTTTGTATTGCTTATGATGTCTTGCTTCCTTTTCCAATAACCTGTCCGAGATCGATACCGATATAATTTTGCTCTAATATTTATATAAGAATTGGATAATAAAAGAAAGATGAAAATTTAGTGAAAGCAATTTCTTTGCTCTTAATTCTTTCCTGAAATATAGTGACTTTCCTGATATTTCGTGAATTTAAATTCAGCTATCCGAACGCTGTAATACTGCTTCAAATCGATAAAACCCTTTGCTGCAAAGGGTTTATAGTGAATCACTGTACGGGTAAAAATGCTGGCATCCGGTTTGGCTATAATAACTGTACCAACTAAGTAAAATAGCATGACTAAAATAACAGGCATAAAAACCTTTACAGAAAAGATATTATGCGGAACAGGTTTACAGATTGTGCGTTTTTGTGCAGAATGGAGTGGCCCTTGCCAAATGATGGCACCCATTTACATGGAGATGGTTGGC
>JBGSIG010000377.1:0-4973 GCA_041742655.1 Ferruginibacter sp.
ATAAAACTGATTTTAGAGCATATTAGTTTAGTGCTTTTAGCCCTTGTGCGATAGTACGACCACCCGGATAGTTTTGCAAATTGGATTGACAGGTTTTTATTCCACAAGTCTCCGCATGAAAACTTATTTCTTCGTCCCGCCAAGCCATGAGTGTTGCCAGCCAATAGAAATCGTAGTAAAATTCTGGCCAATTCTTACCACAGCACCTTTGCTTGCGGCAAACTTTAAGGCACTTAATTTACCTGTTGGCACTACCGCCGTAAAACCCAAACGAATATTTGATGCCCGGTCGTCTTTACTAACGCCGTCAATGGAGGATGTGCCGCCTGTGTAATAAGTGGCATCAAAAGCAACCCATGCCAGCGGGCCTACATTATAACTTAGATGGCTCTGGAATGCACCCATCGGATTTTGACTGCGGACTGACTTGCCAGGGTAAAAACTATTATTGGTGGTAAAAAACCATATGCCCGCATACACATCTAACATCCATCGCTTGCTGAGCGGTTGCGATAGCGCCAATTCGGGCCTGAACGACCAACGATTGGTGCCAAGGTTAATCAGCTTGTCTGGGTAAAACTGCCCGGTAGGAGCTATAATATTAATGCTGGCACCGAGGATGGTTTTGCGGGCAGGATTTTTCCTAAGCTCAGCCAATGTTGCGGCAGGGGCACCCAAAAACAACACAGAAAATCGCATACGCATATCGGCAAAACCGGCACGTGTTATTCTTTGCTGTTGGTTGCCTACTTCACCCGAAACCTGCGCCCATGAATAGGGCAACGCCACAAGCGCTTGTGAACTAAGGCCAAAAAAATTAAAGGAACGGGCTACGCCAATTGAACCTGCCTGAACATCTGCCTTTATGTCCTTAACAGGTAAAGTAGCATCTGTAACCACTCCACCATATGAATACACAAATCCGGTAACCAGCGTCGTTGTCTTAACTGGCACCCTTATATAGGCACGGGGGTCCAGGTCCTGTCCTGATGATCTCAAAACCGAAAGATGTAAAAATGCTAACAGGAGAATGTAGCGGCACTTATTCAAGGGGCTAAAGTTTAAAGCAATATTAATGATAAAACTTTAAATGAATACTATGGCTTGCATTTCAAATAGTCGCATTGCTTTTCTGCTTGTGGGCGGTGGGGACACCGCCCACGGCTGACTCCGAGGTTGATGTCCCACCAACCAGCGACAATTTGAAATGCACATACGATGGGCTTTCCAAAGTATTACTAGTTTTATACCCTTTAAAAAACACAAGTGCTTAAATGAATACTGGCTTCATAAAAATATTGCGATTTAACAATTGTCGGTATATTATGAGAAAACCTCGCCATGATAAACATTGTTGCGTAAGACATACACAATGTGTGAGGGTAAATTATTTTGCTGCTTCTGCTATTTGCACATCTCTCAATACATCCGGTCGAAGGTCTTTCCAATGAAAAGTTCTATAAAAATTTTCGGGTGTTTCTTTTCCTCCCTGCTGGCTTAAATGTACCAGCGGCATTTCATTGTACAAAGGTTTTGTAATCTCAATAATTGAATCCCAATAGGCCAATGATTTTTGCAGATGCACCACAGCAGCCTGCTTATTTACTTTTCCGCCCTGTGTTCTGAATTTTTCCAGCGCCAATCCTCCTCTTATCTTCTCCGCAAAATGTATCCCCAGGTAGGCCCAGGTTTTTATATCTGCCACTTCATAGCGGAGTGCTTTATTTTGTCGCACATTAATATTAGCTACAAGTGACAATGCTTTGTTGCAGTCTTTCTCCAGTGTGTCGGCAAGTTGTTGCGGTGTTATTTTGTTATTGTCTACAGCATGTGCTGCCGGTTCGTTGGTAATATAGTCGTGAATGGATATATAGTTTGTATCCAATGGTGGTTGATTAATAAGCCGGTCAACCGAGATATATTCTACATTTTTGGTAGCCGGATTTAAGGCCATCATTCCTTCGGTGTATAGTGTAAAGTCCCACCCACAGTCGAAATACGATGCGATCCGAAGCGCAGACGCACCGGCAAGCGACGACGCCAAAAGCATGCTTCTCCCCTCTTCAGCAAAGCGCCGGGTAAATTCTTGTTGAAACACTTCATCGTTCATAGATGGGTTATAAAGCAATCGTCCCCATAGTTTGTAAAACAACCATTGCCTTTCAAAAGCGTAATGCCAATTGCTATGAGCGGTGTCTTTGGTAAAGTAATCCTTGGCCGGAATATAGGTTTCTGACCCCACGATAAAACCTCCACTCCAGGAATTACTGTTCTTTAAAATCAATTCTCGTACAAAAGATGGCACTCCCCAGCGCAGGCAAAAAAAATCTTCATTACGGGCTGTCCAAACAATTTTATAAATTGATGACTCCGGTTTAAAATAGGTGTCGTACAATTTACCGCCGTGCACTTTCATAAGGTTGGGCGTTGAGTGAGCATGCGACCAGTTAAATTTAAGATCGGCCCAAATCGGCCCATCCAGGAAACCCATGGCTGCCTCATCTTCCATCGACCGGCGGGTGAGTTTTTCTGTTTCAATACTGGTTACTCCTAAAGAACCTGTGTTGCTGGAAAAAGGAATGCGATGAATCAGTTTTGTTTTCCTGTTTACCTGTCGCATGCCTGCAATAATGGTTTCATGCATCCAGTCTTCCCGCTGCTGGGGCGTCATTTCAGCCATGCCCTCGCCCAGGGTAAGCCCCATCCCCGTCAGTTCAGGATATTCATTCAACATCTGTGTAACACATTCACGGGTATAGCGCTTTATTATTTCCGATGTATCACCCCGTACAAAATAATCGTGCCCGAGGTTGTCCATCGCTACATTGTGTGCCCTGGCAAATTCGGGTGTGACAAAAATATTAAATGGAATAATGTAGGTATCAATGGCCCGTTCATCGGCCATGCGCATAATAGCATGAAAAAGTGTTTGCCACTCTTTCATTTCTGTATCGCTCCAGGGGCTTGCCTCCGGAAAATTTGTAGGTTTGATCAACAATGTATAAGGATGAAGATTCCAAAGCGTGAGCGTATTAAAACGATTCTCCGCCATCATATCCAGGAAAGATTTCCAATACATCGTGTCGCGGCATGTTTGGCTGTGTAGTTCAAGTGCGTAACTATGCCGGTAAGTATCCCACGGCAAATCGTATTTAATGGCCCGCAGAGGAACAAAAGCTTTTTCAGTTTTGGAGATACAGTTTTTTAAAGCAATCCCGTTTCCAAAATCTTCAACAAGGGAAAGAACGGCATAAATAAGGGCCCTGTCGCTGCCGCCGGTAAGCGTGATGTTGTTTCCATTTTTTATGATAGCATAACTTTCAAACGCATACCGGCTACTGTCCGTTTCCAGTTGTATTGTAATAAACTTCGAGGTGGTGTCTTTTTTAAAGATTGCTCTCAGCCTGCCCGCTGCATATTCCTGGCGCACCGATGCATTGTTATACGCAATGGATTGTGAGAAGCTTTGAAATACAGTAATTCCCAGGAAACTTGCGATGATTATTTTTTTCTGAATAAATGACATAAGCAATAACTAATATTTAGTGAATTTACTGCTTTTTCCCAGCTGCATTCGATTCTATTCCTGCTTTGCTGCCCTGGTATATTTTAAGGCAGTTGAAACTCCCCCTGTCGGCAACAACGCAACAAAGTAAGATGGTCCTGCTTCACAGCATTGATAGCCGGCGCAAAAGAATAAATCGTATAACTTTATGAATGCCTTAAAACGGGAAACAGCATTTTCTTTTCATATACTTTCAGTAAAATATAATCTTAACTACTAAAATTTTAATAATGAAGAAAAAGAGTTTTAATCGCCGTGATTTTATCAATGTATGTGGTGTTTCTTTTGGTGCTTTAATGCTTCCCGGGCAATTGTCTGCAAAAACAATGGTGCAGGATGGTGAAAACATTAACCATATTGGCCCAATAGAAGGCTATACACCACAAATTGGAACCCTCATTTCAATGCTTGACTGGATTAGTGATTCGGTTGTCCGGACTACCAAAAACTTATCGGTAGAACAATTAGATCATGTCTACGACAAGGATTCAAATTCCATAGGATCATTAATGATGCATGTAGCAGCTACGGAAGTCATTTACCAGGATATCACTTTTGATAATCTTAACGATTATAAAAAAGAAAATAAAGATAAATGGAAGGTGGCAATGGATTTAGGTGAAGATGCCCGGGTAAAGATAAAAGGAAATAATGTGGCTTATTATGTAGCGTTGATGAATGAAGTAAGGGCCACCACAAAACAGGAAATGAAAAAAAGAAATGACGAGTGGCTGCTTTCTGGTGAAACGAAAGAATGGAATTGGAATAACTATTGCAAATGGTTTCATGTAACGGAACACTTTGCCAATCATCGTGGCCAAATGACATGGTATATTAAAAGATTGCCCAAGTAGCATTCTTTGATTTACCCAACTGTTGCAAGGTGCCCTACCCAACGGCTTAAATTAAAAGGCGTAATGGTGATGGGATGACTTCTCTTTCCAGTAATGTCTCTCTATTGCATTTGTGTGTTGGCAGAAATCGTTGCGTCGAATATTCGCTTATGCAACGTCCGTGCCGATGATATGGTGGGAAGGGGAAAATTTAAACAAGAATAAAATCATCAGCAAATCTCAGAAACAGAAAAATTAAAACTAACTTTTCTGGTTGTCAATTTTGGTGTCGTTTGAAACTGCAAAAAAGGAAATTTTGTGTCGTGTCAAATGGCGTTATGTGGTCTTCAGTTATGCACTTTACTTTGTCAAAACCGTTTTGAAGTTCTGCCGTTAATTTTTCTTCGCTGTATTGTTTGATTTGCAGTCCGCTACATTTTTCAGGTCCGTTGTCCGAAAAAGTTCCTATTGTCAAAAAGCCTGAAACAGAATTTCTTGCTGTGTCCAAATACTTTGCAACTTGATCGCCTGTTGTTAGAAAATGAAAAGTTGCCCTGTCGTGCCAAACATCAAAG
>JBGSIG010000378.1:0-3069 GCA_041742655.1 Ferruginibacter sp.
GAGTATGAAGATGAAGCCAATGAATGGTTCAGCGGCGTATTGAAAAATCTAACCGAAACAACAACAGCCCCTGCAGCGGCACCGGCACCGGTTGTTGCTAAAAAAACAGGCAAGCAAATTTATACGGGGGAAATAATTACAAAAATAAATTTAAATGATCGTGGCTCCAATAAAGAGACCTGGCATTTGGAAATAGCTGCCCAGGGATTACAATACCAATGCGGCGATTCAATCGGAATTGTTCCTGAAAATCCGACGGAAGTAGTGGAAGAAATCATTGCTGTTGCAAAGGTGGACGGAACAAAAAAAGTAATGTTCAAAAATGAAGAAGTAACCATCTACCACCTGTTAAAATACAAGATCAATATTATTTACTTAACCGAACGCTTGGTAAAACAATATGCTGAAATAACGGGGGAAGATATTCCTGCCACTAAAATGGATTTACTGGATTTGCTTAAGATTTACCCTGTAAAAGATGCAGAACAATTTGAAACAATTGTATGTAAAATGAATGCAGCTTCTCCAAGGTTGTATACCATTGCATCGTCGCCCGCTGCGCATGATGGCGAAGTGCATATTCTTGTTTTGAAAGATGAATATATCATCAATGATGAAAAAAGATTTGGCTTGTGTTCAGACTATGTTAGCAGGTGGCAAACCGGAGCTCAACAAAAATTCTTTATTCAACCAAACAAACGTTTTCGCCTTCCTGCAGAAGATAAGGACATTATAATGGTGGGCCCGGGTACCGGTATTGCTGCATTCCGGTCGTTTTTAGCCGAAAGGGATGCTGTGGGTGCCACCGGCAGAAACTGGTTATTTTTTGGTGAGCAACATTTTGCAAGTGATTTTTTATACCAGACAGAAATACAGAATTGGTATGAGACAGGCACACTTACAAAAGTAAATCTTGCCTTCTCAAGAGACCAGCATTATAAAATTTATGTGCAACATAAAATGCTGCAACACGCAGCCGAATTGTACGAGTGGCTTGTTGGCGGTGCATCATTTTATATCTGCGGAAAAAAAGAAGGCATGAGTGTGGATGTGGAAAATACCCTCCTGGAAATAATACAAAAGCAGGCAAATAAAACACACGAAGAAGCAAAAAAATACCTTGAGCTGTTGGAAGAAGAAGGTAGATACGAAAAGGATGTTTATTAAAATAATTACCAATCAGAATTTAATATGTCAGACAAAAATAATTTAAGTGCAATAGAAAAAATTAAAGTTGCGAGTGATGGGTTGCGTGGCACTATCGAAGAAAGTCTACACGATGAAATAACCGGGGCCATCAGGGAAGATGATACTGCGGTAATAAAATTTCATGGTATGTATCAGCAGGATGATCGTGACAGAAGGGAGGAAAGAGCGGAAAAAAAGCTGGATCGTCTCTATACTTTTATGATCCGTTTGCGGTTGCCCGGTGGTGCTATATCAGCAGAAAAATGGATCGCTGCCAATGAAATTGCTTTGGATAACAGTACCGGTGTTATTAAAATAACTACGCGGCAAACGATTCAGTTGCATGGATTGATCAAGTCCAAAATAAGGCCTACCATCCAGAGTTTCAGTGAGGCAAAATTGGATTCTATTGCTACCTGTGGTGACATAAACCGTAATGTAAGCTGCACTTCTCATCCTGGGGAATCACCCATACATGCACAGGTATTTGCCTATGCAGATAAGATCAGTACTTTGCTGATGCCTAAAACAAAAGCATATTTTGAGATATGGCTGGATGAAGAAAAGATTGCTGATAAAAAAGAAGAAGAAATTGACCCGCTTTACCAGGACAGGTATTTGCCAAGGAAATTTAAAATTGGAATAGCCATTCCCCCAAATAATGATGTAGATATTTTTACCAACGACCTTGGCCTTATTGCTATCATTGATAAAAATGAGTTGAAGGGATTTAACATTGCTGTGGGCGGTGGTTTATCAACTACTCACGGTAACGCATCAACGTATGCACGGTTGGGTACTGTAATTGGTTTTGCCGATACCGAAGAAAAAATATTGAAGACAATTTATGAAGTACTGACGGTGCAACGTGATTTTGGAAACCGTAGTGACAGAAAGCTGGCGAGATTAAAATATACAGTTGACAGAATGGGCGTAGATGCATTCCGGCAGGAAGTGGAAAAACGTACAGGTTTTGCCTTGGAGCCAGCCAGGCCATACGAATTTACTCAACGTAGCGACCGGTACGGATGGTTGCAAAATGCACAGGGAGTTTGGTATTACACCTTGTTTATAGAAAATGGGAGAGTGTTGGATGATGAAAAAATAGCGTTAAAAACCGCCTTGCTTGAAGTGGCTAAAACAGGTAAAGTCAATTTCCTTTTTACATCAAACCAAAATATGATCATCAGTGATGTAGCAGATAAAGACAAGGCTGCCATTAACGAAATATTAGAACGGTTTAAAATTATTGAACATACAGAAGCGGCCTCTCACCTGCGTAAAAATTCAATTGCTTGTGTAGCGCTGCCTACCTGTCCGCTTGCATTGGCAGAAGGGCAACGGTATATGCCTTCCCTAATTTCTTTAATTGAAGTGTTGCTGGAAAAGCATCAGTTGAGCGATGAAGACATCATTATGCGTATGACGGGTTGCCCCAACGGTTGTGCACGCCCTTATGCCGCAGAAATTGGCTTTGTAGGCACGGCACCCGGCAGGTACAACCTGCACATTGGTGGCGATAATGAAGGGCAGCGTTTAAACACATTGTATAAAGAAAGTCTGGATGAAGCAGGTATTTTCAATGAATTGGATTTGCTGTTTGCTGTCTTTAAAGCGGAAAGAAATACCAAAGAAAGTTTTGGAGATTTTTCTTTTAGAAAATATGTAAAAGGGGCTGCGTAAAAATTGAAGTTTTTTGACAGGTTGGCCTATTCGTCATTCGTTAATACCTGCAAAGCATCATCATTTAAAACACTAATTTTTTTTCCATCTACTGCAAGAATATTTTGATCAGCCATATCCGCCAGCATCCTGAACACGGTTTCGTAAGTGGTGCCGGAATAGGAAGCCAGGTCCTGCCTGCTTAATAATATGTCGATA
>JBGSIG010000379.1:0-2163 GCA_041742655.1 Ferruginibacter sp.
TTTGCAAAAACAGTATAAATATCTGCCAGGTACATAGCAATAGGGTCATCAGAATTTTCGCCAATATTAAATGCTGTGGTGGGCGATGTAGGCAATATTATAGCGTCAAAATCTCGGAAGATATTGGTAGTTCTATCAACAAGCATACGCCTTACCTGTTGCGCCTTGGTGAAATAAGCATCAAAGTAACCTGCACTTAAAACGAAAGTACCCAGTAAAATTCTTCGTTGAACTTCTTTGCCAAAACCTTCACTACGGCTGCGTTTGTAAAATTCTGTTAAATCAATAACAGGCAAATTGGTACGGTGTCCAAATCGAACCCCATCAAAGCGATTGAGATTACTGCTTGCTTCAGCGGTGGTTAACACATAATATGCCGGAACAACAAAATCGAGTAAATCGAAGGCAACTTTTTCAACAAAATGGCCATCTGCCCGTAACTGTTCAATGGTGTCAAAGATTCCCTTGCTTATTTCCGGGTCCAATGAAGGATGTTGTAATGCAACTTCGAAATAGGCTATTCTATATTTTTTTTCTGTTGTAGAAATTTCTGGGTCCTGTAACGCTATTTCGTTTGCACTATCCTCTATCTTAAGCATAGGATGATCAATTGCTGTGCTATCAAATTCATCAGGTCCGGCAATTGTTTGCAGAACCAATGCAACGTCATCTACACTATTACCAAAAATGCCGATCTGGTCAAATGAAGATGCATACGCTATTAGCCCATACCTGGAAATTCTTCCATAGGTTGGCTTAAGGCCAACTATACCACAGAAATCTGCGGGCTGTCTAACTGATCCGCCTGTGTCGCTCCCAAGACTAACCATACACATATTGGCCTGCACCGCTACTGCACTTCCTCCTGATGATCCGCCTGGCACCTTTGTTTCGTCCAATGCATTTAACACATTGCCATAGGCTGAATTTTCATTGGTACTGCCCATTGCGAATTCATCGCAGTTACACGAACCAATGATGATGGCACCTTCATCCAATAATTTCTGTACGGCAGTGGCGTTGTATACCGATACAAAATCCTTCAATATTTTTGACGCAGCAGTAACTTTGTGGTCCTTATAACAAATAACGTCTTTGATTGCAATTATTACCCCATGTAATCTTCCGCCCTTTTTTAGGGTATTTCTATTAGCATCCAGCTCAGAAGCCCTCTCTAACGCTTCTGCTGCATACACCTCGGTAAAAGCATTCAGGTGCTTTTTTTTATTAATATTTTCTAAGTAATAATTTACGGCGGCCACACAAGTTGTATTGCCCGCCAGGAGTTGTTGCTGGTATTCTTTTATTGAACTGAACAAAGAGAGGGGAATTTATTTAGTATTTATAAAACAGGCTGAAGTGTGAACTTCTGCAGACATTCCACTTTAATTGGATTAACAGAAGGACTCACTTCAGCCTCAATGTATTTTTTGAAGGAAAGTAGTTTATTTAGAAAAGTCGTGAGATTGGGCCTCCTGTGCTCTTTTTTGTTCAAGCTGTTGCTTCAATTCCCTAATTTCCTGTTCCTTATCTTTTTCTTTCATCCCTTCTTCAATTTCGTTTTTTACACTGGTTTTTGCATCATTAAAATCTCTAACGCCTTTACCAATTCCCTTCATTAACTCGGGAATCTTTTTTCCACCAAATAATAATACAACAGCGAGAAGAATAAAGATCCATTCAGATCCTCCAGGCATTCCAATTAAAAAAACAGTATTCAAATTTGATAATAGCATGATATTAAATTTAGAAAACAAAGATAAAAGAAATATCTACTTACTTAGTTTTTTGATTGTTAATAATCAAATCTTTTCCAACCTGATAAAATGGCTATTATTTAAGATGGCGACCGCACCTTGCTTTTCCATTAGCGGCTTCGTAATTTGTGATGCCCCTGGAGCAGGAAATGAATAAAATTGCAACAAAGATGATTACTGCTGGGAGAGTTAACTTTTTCATGAGTTTTGTGGTTTAGGGTTAAAAAAACAGACATTTCTTGATAGGTAAATCTTTAAATAGGAACATGTTTCCCCAGATAAACCAATAATCGTTCCAAAAAAGTCAGCAACGGTTAACCCCAAAAGAAAACGGCAAACCAATTCATTGGTTTGCCGTTTTATAATATATGTAATTAGTTGAATGCTACTTCTTAAGAGCAACAGC
>JBGSIG010000380.1:0-5670 GCA_041742655.1 Ferruginibacter sp.
AATGTTCGCATTGAACACAGCTAGCTTAAGTGCATTTTAACCACTAAGGCTAGCGCAAGTTTTTAACTCATATCTTTGCAAAGTAAACAATATTTTTAACATAACAGAACTGAGATAGCAACTTGCTTTCGGACTAGACACAATAATAATTGATGTTGCGCACAAGGATAATCTATCTTAGTTTTCTTCTTTAAATCTGAATAGTACTTAAACACATTCACGATGTTGTATGATGTTGCATAAAACTATGAGAGAAGATATATAGAGGAATTCTGTTTTATAAACCACCCTTTTTTTATGATTAAGTATTCATTAGGTATAGACATGGCATCTAAAAAATTTGATGCCTGTTTATCTACAATTGATGTAACACAAAAAGTATGCGTCAAAGCTTCTCGTCAATTTCCAAATACGATAGCTGGCTTTAAATTATTAGCTACTTGGCTTAACCAAAACTGCAAAAACAAGGATATTCCTTTAGTCATTTGCATGGAAGCTACAGGTATTTATTACGAACAATGTGCTTTGTATTTGCATCAACAGGGCTACAAGGTTTCTGTCATTTTACCGAACAAAGCCAAAAAGTATTTACAGTCCTTAGGACTAAAATCAAAGAACGATTCAATTGATGCTAAAGGGTTGGCTCAAATGGGTGCCGAGCAGAACTTATCCCTTTGGAATCCGATGGGTGAATATTTTTATATACTTCGTTCTTATACACGTCAATTGCAAAATATGCAGGAGCTAAAAACCGCAATCAGAAACCAATTGCACGCATTAGAATTGGCTATGTTTGAAACAAAATACGTTATCAATCAACAAAAAAAAATGATTAAAATGTATGACAAATTAATTGAGGACTTGTCCGAAAAATTGACTCATCATTTAAAATCAAATGACGAATACTATGAAAAAATCGAAAAGATTTTGGTGATTAAAGGTGTTGGTCTTTTAACACTTGCTGTACTCTTAGCCGAAACAAATGGGTTTGAATTATTTACAACCGCTTCGCAATTAGTAAGTTATTCAGGTTATGATGTAGTCGAAAACCAGTCGGGAAAACATACTGGAAAAACCCGCATGTCAAAGAAAGGAAATTCGCACATAAGACGAATATTATTCATGCCTGCATTTAGTGTAGTAACATACAAAGAGCCTGTCTTTATTAATCTTTACAACCGAGTGTTTGACCGATCAAATATTAAAATGAAGGCATATGTGGCCGTACAAAAGAAAATACTTCTTATCGTATATGCGCTATGGAAAAATAATGAAACGTATGATGCCAAGAAAGCAATTAATTCTAGAGATGAGGAGAAGATGACATCCTCTCCGTACCCAAACCATGAAAAAAAAATAGTGCCGAAAAATTCAGCACTACACAAGGTAATCAATTCTATCGAAGCATCGAAGTTTGACTCCTCTCCGTGTTTACAAAGCTAAAAAATTTATTCAATATAATTTGTTTTTTAAGATAGTACCTTGTGCCACTATAAATGAATTTGTCTTCTTTGTCCTTATCCTTAGAATTTGCAAGCGATTCTCCCGTTAGAATGGATTCGTTTACCGAAAAGTCGTTGGAGTGAATAATTTTACCATCAGCAGGAATAGAGCTTCGTTCTTCAACGACTAAGCTGTCACCTATTACGATATCTTCGCTTTTTATTTCTTCAATCTTGCCATTGCGAATCACCTTACAATTGGGTTGCGATAAAACTTTCAGCTTTTCTAAGGCATTTTTACTTCTGGAAAATTGAAATAATGAAATGGAAGCTTGAAATATAATTGCAACAGTCAAGAAAATCCCGTCACCTATTTTACCACTGATGAAGTAAATTGCAGAAGCAACAAACAATAAAATGATCATTGGGTCTTTGATTATTCGAACAACAGTATCTAAAAAACTATTTTCTTTGTCATATTCTAATTTATTTTGTCCAAATTTTTCACGCGCTAGAAGGACTTCATCGCTTTTTAAACCTTGTATGTTGAAATGATTTTCGAGCATAGTCAAAGGTAGTGTTAATTCTTGTGGTTTAGGCAGAAGCAATTTTTATTGATTGCTGTTCAAGTTTTGGGTATAAAGAATTGTAGAATAACGATGTCATAATTGTAACAGACTAAGAAAAATGTGATCAACAAAATCAACGTTTTTGTATCAATAAGGAATTCAAATGATTTAATAGTATAAAAATTTAAATTTGCTCTGCACTAACAGTTCCAATCGAGCATGAAATACAATATGCTAATTATATCAAGAAAATTTAAACGTTGAAACTTGTAATTTTTCGTTCAACAGCGTTTTCCTGTTGGTGCTTTCAGACTGAAGGAAAACTTAGTTATTATGTTGTTGATTTTTTTCTTGCTGTGATAATAGTATGAATTTCAATTTCGGTTTCTGTTTTTCTATATTCCACTTTGAATGTATTAAGTTCGTTAAATTCGCTTTCAATAAGTTCAGTTTCTAAATCACTTAAATAGTGAAAATAAAAGTAACTTCTGTCACCACTACTGGTAACTTGAAAGTCAGATTTGATTACATCGCCTTCTAAAAAACTTATATAAATAAGTCCATTTTCATTCAATAAATTATAACAGTCTTTAATTAATTTTCGGCAGTCTGTCAGCGACAAATACGGTACACAAAAACCACAAACTATTCCGTCGTATTTTGTTTTTAATTCATCAATTTGTCTACCATCCATAATGGTAAAACTAGCGGATGGATTATTCTTTTTCGCAAGTTCTATCATATTGGGTGCTACGTCAATCCCAAATATTTCAAAATCTGGCCTTTTTGATAAAAGATACTTTGTAATGTTTCCTGGTCCACAACCAATTTCTAATATTTTTGCATTATCATTCTTAACTGAATTACAAATAAAATCGTAAGTGTTATCATACAAGTCCAAATCCATAAACTTGTCTTGATATAGAGAAGCAATTTTGTTCCAAGTTTCAAATGTTTCTTTATATCTGTCCATTGTTGTTTTGTTTCCTAAAATGTCTCACAAAATCAGTTTGTGAAAAACTTTCCTTCTTCGTAATACAAATCTAACAAAGAAAATCCAACAATTTAAGGATAAAAATCGTGTTAATATGATGCAACATATTTCTGGGATTTCGCGCGAGCAAATCAGTTTGAAACATTCATTTTTGTCATTTTTAAATTCTCATCTATTCATTCTCATTTATTCATTCTCATCTATTCATAGGTACTTCCATTAAAAGCACTCTAGCATTTTCTGAAGCTTTTACCTTGAAAGATTCTATATCCCAAATTCCAAAACCGTCTCGTTTTGATAATTTTTCGTTGTTTATTTCAACTTCACCCTCTAACACAAAAACATATACACCGTTTCCTTCTTTTTTTATTTTGTACTCGTCAGAATTTCCCTTTGCAAATTTCCCAATATGAAACCAAGCATCTTGATTTAACCATACGCCTTGGTCGTCTTGATTTGGAGAAAGTACTTGATAAAATTCATTTTCTTTTTCTATATCTCTAATTGATATTTGATCATATCTTGGTTCAGTATTTTTAGATTTAGGAAATACCCAAATTTGAAGAAACTTTACTTCTTTATCTTTGTTTCTGTTGTATTCTGAATGCGTAACACCAGTTCCAGCACTCATTATTTGTACATCTCCTTCTTTGATTACGGTTACATTTCCCATACTATCTTTATGTTCCAAATCTCCTTCCAGCGGAATAGATATAATCTCCATATTGTCATGTGGGTGTGTTCCAAAACCCATTCCTTCTTGTACAATATCATCATTTAATACACGCAGTACTCCAAAATTCATTCTTTGAGGGTTGTGGTAGTTTGCAAAACTAAAGGTGTGGTGTGAGTTTAACCATCCGTGATTTGCTTTTCCTCTTGTTTCCGCTTTGTGAATTACTGTATTCATTGTATTTATATTTTTATTTGGTAAATGATTAAATCCTATTTGCTCCATTAAAGTATCGTAGGTAGATTTTATAGTTTTGGTATTTTTTGCGCTTAATATCTGCGGAGCAACAGCACCAGCAACTCCCGTCAGTAGTGCATTTATGATAAATTCTTTGCGTTCCATATTCTTTGCTTTAAATTATTATGCAAATATCGAGCAGTTTAAAAAACTATGGAATATGAAAAATGGGGAGAAACATATGAAAATCCGATATTAGGATTTATTTTCTTTCTTTTTGAAGTATGAAGGGGACAATTGGGTCTGTTTTTTGAAAAATGCACTGAAATTTGCGGGTTCATTAAAACCTAATTCGTAGCCAATTTCTTTGTTTGATAATTCTGTAAAATAGAGCAGTCTTTTCGCTTCTGTAATTATTCGTGATTGAATATATTCTTTGGCGGTTTTACCTATTTTGTTTTTTACAGTACGATTCAGGTGGTCTGTGGTAATATGAAATTTATTCGCATAATAAGTGGTAGAATGTTGTTTTCTAAAATTATTATCTACAGACTCTTTGAATATTCTAATTAAATTGTCTCCTGAAGAATCAATGTCGGATTCTATTGGGTTTATTGTGCAAATATTGTTACACTCAATAAGCAATAGTTTAATATATGCTCCAATGGACAGATTTTTCATTTGGGCATCACTTTTAGAAATAGTAAAAACTTGATTAGCGAAATTATCTATAAGTTCAAATTGTTCTTTAAATGGCAATAAGGGTGGCGTTTGTCCATAATTTTGAAAAAGATTTAGGCTACTAATAAGTGTTAATGGTATAGAGTTTTCAATTAAAAACTGATTAGAAAATGTCATTGCAAAGCCTATGGATTTTTCGGTTTCTATCACTTGGTGTACCTGTCCTGGAGCAACAAAGAAAATTTGTCGGTCTGATAAATCGTAGGAATTGAAATCTATTTTATGAAGCCCTTTTGCTTTTTTAACTATGAGTACAATGTAGTAATTATGTCTATGAGGTTCGTCAACTTTTCCTTTTCGTGAGGTATAAATATCCTCCATTTTGGATATGCCAAAACTTACAGTATTCTTTTCGGAGTTTACTTGGTCATATGTTTTTACGATGTTCATTTTTAATTATCTAAGTTTCAGGGCTATGCGAAGGAAGAGAAATAGAATTACTAAAGTTCAAATTTAGTACAAAAGCCAATAGAAAGAATCCGCCGTGGCTGAATGAGGATAATTCTTCTGCCCTCATTTTGGCAAACCGATTTTGGCGGCTGGCATCTAACAATGAAAATCCAACAATTTAAGGATAAAAATCGTCTTAATATGATGCAACATATTTCTGGGATTTCGCGCGAGCAAATCAGTTTTCAAGCCTTTGAAGTAAACACTTTATTATCCGCCGCGGCGGACCCTTTGTTAAAGATTATAAAATAGCTTTACATAAGAACTATGTTCAAGCGTACACCTTCGGTGAAGCATTACGTAATCATTGTGTAATTTTATTTTTCATCAAATATAATTAAATTATGCAAAAAAAAATGAGTTAAGTAAAAATGCTTTAGGGGTAAATCAATTACATTGGTTAGAGCAATTGCATCAGGTATTGGTCGTGGGTAATTATGGTCGAGGGACTATAAAAAGTTACCTCGCAGAGTTGCGATTGTTGTTTCACTATTATCACAACAAGGATGTGGAACAAATTTCAGAGCAAGACATTTTGGATTACATGATGTTTATCAAAACAGT
>JBGSIG010000381.1:0-1756 GCA_041742655.1 Ferruginibacter sp.
TACGGCACTGGTTATTGTACCTACCAGGGAACTGGCCATTCAGATAGCCCAACATATGGAGGGCCTGAGTTATTTTACTTCTGTAAGTTCTATTGCAGTATATGGTGGCGGAGATGGCAATGCGTTTATCCAGGAAAAAAAGGCGCTAAGCGTGGGTGCAGACGTGGTGATTTGCACTCCCGGAAAAATGATTGCCCACATTAACATGGGCTATGTAAAATTCCAGGGACTAAAGTATTTAATTTTAGATGAAGCTGACAGAATGCTGGACATGGGCTTTTATGATGACATCATGCGTATTATAGCAGCCTTGCCCGCAAAACGGCAAAATCTTTTATTTTCGGCAACGATGCCGCATAAAATAAGGGAAATGGCCCGGCGTATTCTGCACCAACCGGAAGAAATAAATATTTCCATCAGTAAGCCAAACGAGAAAATTACCCAGTTGGCGTACGTTGTGTACGACACACAAAAAATACCTTTGGTTAAATACCTTTTGCACCAGAAAAACTTTTCCAGTGTGCTGATATTTTGCAGCAGTAAAAACAGTGTAAAAGAATTAAACCGGCAACTTAAAAGAACAGGCCTTCCGGTGGATGAAATACACAGCGACCTGGAGCAGGAAAAAAGAGAAGAAGTGCTGATGCATTTTAAGAGTGGCCGCCTGCAAATTTTAGTGGCTACAGATATTTTAAGCCGCGGAATTGATATCGATAATATCGGCTTGGTGTTAAACTACGATGTGCCGCATGATGGCGAAGATTATGTGCATCGCATTGGCCGTACAGCAAGGGCTGCCGCTGAAGGTACCGCCATTACTTTTATAAGTGTAAAAGAACAACGCAAATTTGCTTCGATAGAAAAATTACTTGGAAAGCAGGTACAAAAAGAACCGGTGCCCGAACAGTTTGGCGAGGCTCCTGCATATGCCCCCTCTACATTTGTTCAAAGGGAGGGAGGCGCTAAGCATGGCAATAAAAATATGCATTTCAAAAGAAATGCTCCGGCGCGGAAATAGTCTATATCTTCCTATCTGCTCTTTTCACATAGGCTGCGCTCACTGTTATACTGTGCATTGTCATTGAAAAATACTATTCCTTAACTGCAATATTTTACCAAATCGCTGATTTTCCACCGTTCGTCGAAAAAAAGCAGCCGTTAGCCGAAAAATAAAAAATTCCCGGGTAAAACGATGCATTTTTACATCAGAAAGCAAACAACGAAACAAATATCCAATTATCCATAGAAAATCAATACCAAGTCCGATTACCCGAAAAACAACGTCCAAACCCTAACGAAAAGACCAATCCGATAGCTATCGGATCCGATTAACCGAAAAAACCGATCCAAAACCTAACGAAAAAGCCGAATCCGATTTAACTAAAAAAACCACCTCAACAGAAGAAAAAAATTTAAAAACACGTTCCATTAAAATGTGTTTAAACCAAAAACCTTAACCTCAAGAAGAAAAAATTAATTTCATGCGTTCACAAAGTGATTAAAATGTCTCTATACCGGAGACATTTTTTATTTGTTTAACCCGGGTTTTATAAACTGGTGCGCATGCCCTCTAAAAATGGTATTACCCCATCCGCGGTATTTTATCAAAACGGTTATTTATCACCTTTGGTCGAAATAATTTGCCGATTTATCGAAAAATAATAAAGGATGCTGTAATTAGCTGCATTTTTACATCAGAAAGGAAGCAAATAGTTTTAGAATTAAGTATCAAATCCAACAAATCCGATAGCTATCG
>JBGSIG010000382.1:0-7481 GCA_041742655.1 Ferruginibacter sp.
ATACAACCCACAATAAAAGCAGTAAAAAATAAAAAGGCGTAAGTATTGCATCGTAAACAGATAGCATAATGTGGTAAAATCGGAATTTGCAATAATTAAGAATTAATAGTAAAGATATTGACAATTCTATTTGCCAGCCAGTTTAGAAAATAACGCCAACTAAAACTCACTATAGATATTTATTTATATTTTTACCGCCAATTTAATTTATAACCCGATGCATACAATTTTAATTACCGGCGGCGCCGGCTTTATTGGTTCTCACTTAACCAGGCTTTTTGTAACAAAATATCCGCAATACAATATTGTAAACTTAGATAAGCTTACTTATGCGGGTAACCTCGAAAATTTAAAGGATATAGAAGGCAAACCCAATTACCAATTTGTAAAAGGAGACATTACCGACCTGCCTTTTTTACGTTCCCTGTTTGAAAAACATCAATTTACTGCCGTATTGCATTGTGCGGCTGAAAGCCATGTTGATCGGTCAATTACAGATCCGCTGGCATTTGTTACTACCAATGTGATGGGTACAGGTTGTTTGTTGCAAACCGCAAAAGAATATTGGAAAGATAACTTTGACAATAAAATATTCTATCATATTTCTACTGATGAAGTATATGGTTCACTAGGCGCAGAGGGGTTTTTTACAGAGGAAACGGCTTATGATCCCCGAAGCCCTTACTCTGCTTCCAAGGCTTCTTCTGATCATTTGGTGAGGGCATTTTACCACACCTACCATCTTCCGGTTAAAATTTCTAATTGCAGCAATAATTATGGCCCGTATCATTTTCCCGAAAAGCTAATACCGCTTTGCATACACAATATCATCAACAATAAACCTTTACCCATTTACGGCAAAGGCGAAAATATAAGGGATTGGCTATTCGTTGAGGATCATGTAAGAGCAATCGATGTGATTTTTCATAACGGTAAAATTGGCGAAACGTATAATATCGGCGGCCATAACGAATGGACAAATATTGATTTGGTGAAGGAATTGTGCAAGCAAATGGATGAAAAACTGGGACGGGACAAAGGTGCTTCTGAAAAACTCATTACTTATGTAAAAGACCGGGCTGGTCACGATTTACGTTATGCCATTGATGCCACCAAATTAAAAAATGAATTAGGCTGGTTGCCCTCTTTGCAATTTGAAGAAGGCATTTCTAAAACAATTGATTGGTATCTTGGCAATACTGAGTGGCTCAATCACGTTACCAGTGGAAATTATCAAAACTATTACAATCAACAATATCATAAACGATAAAAGCAGCCTCTATTTGGGGATAAGATTATATGAAAGGAATTATTTTAGCCGGCGGCAGTGGCACCAGGTTGTACCCGATTACAATGGGTATAAGTAAGCAATTGATGCCTATTTATGATAAACCGATGATTTATTACCCCCTTAGCACTTTGATGTTGGCGGGCATCAGGGAAGTATTGATAATTACTACACCTGATGACCAATCACAATTTATGCGCTTATTGGGCGATGGATCTCAATGGGGCTGTGCCATATCATATGCCAAGCAAGAAGTGCCCAACGGACTTGCCCAAGCCTTTGTAATTGGCGAAAAGTTTATTGGCAACGATAGCGTGGCACTTGTACTGGGTGATAATATTTTTTATGGTAGCGGTTTTAGCAAATTGTTGCAGGATTCTGCAGATCCTGAGGGAGCTGTAATATTCGCCTACCCGGTGGTGGATCCTGAAAGGTATGGCGTTGTAGAATTTGATGCGTCACTAAAAGCTATTAGTATTGAAGAAAAGCCAGATAAACCAAAAAGTAATTACGCCGTACCTGGTTTATACTTTTACGACAATGAAGTGGTAAATATTGCTAAAAATATTCCGCCAAGCCCAAGGGGAGAATATGAAATTACGGATGTAAACAGGATATACCTGCAAAACAAAAAATTAAAAGTAGGCGTTTTAGACAGGGGCTTTGCCTGGTTGGATACCGGCACATTTGAATCACTAAACGATGCCAGCGAGTATGTTCGTGTAATTGAAAAACGACAGGGGTTAAAAATTGGTTGCCCGGAGGAGATTGCGTGGCGGATGGGATTCATTGATAAGGACCAGTTAATGGTATTGGGTGAAAGCTTGAAGAAAAGTGGCTATGGTGAGTATTTAAAAAGAATTGCGTTGTAGTATTTAGACAGAAGCAAAAATCAACTATTAATGAAGTTTTTGTCAGGATTTTTCCGATATCTGTTTCATAAATACCTTGGCATTTGCAGCATGCTGAGAGTGGTAAAAATCAACCTGCTATACTACGGTGCCCATATAGACTTTAAAACTACCATTGCCCCTAGCTGTAGTATTGTTTGCGTTAAGGGAGGTAACCTTACAATCAAGAATTGCACAATAAATGCCGGCACTCATATTTTTGCAGACACCGAAAGTAGCCTTACCATCAAAGATTCTTTTATTGGCAGAAATTGTGTAATTGTAGCAAAGGAAAATATCAGCATAGACTCCAATTGTTTGATAGCCGAAATGGTAGTGATAAGGGACCATGATCATTTTATGGAGCCAGGGCGGCGAAATGAATTTACAACTGCCGGTATCCGCATTGAAGAAAATGTGTGGCTGTCTGCAAAAGTCACCATTTTAAAAGGGGTTACCGTAGGCCGCTTAGCGGCTGTTGCGGCTGGAGCTGTCGTAAATAAAGCTGTTCCACCAAATGAATTATGGGGTGGTGTGCCGGCACGCTTCATTAAAAAATTAACCTAAGCTGCTTACTGCCTCTGGCAGCAAAACAGCATCCATCAAATCCACCTCCTGTAAAAAAATATACTTTGTTTCAAAATGTAAAATCCCTTTTTCTAAAAAATTCTTTTAAACAGGTAGGGGTATATACTGCAACCGGCTCACTCGCAAAAGTGATTTCTTTTGCTGCGTTGCCTTTTTTTGTAAATACGCTATCCGAAGGGGATATAGGAATCCTAACTATTTTTAATAATTGCATTGTCTTTCTATCGCCCATTATTTCCCTGGGGGTTTTGTACACCATTTCAGTAGATTATTTCAAGCTGGACAAACAACAATTTGCAGTTGTATTTTCGTCATCCTTATTAGTACCGCTCTTATTGTCCATTGTATTGGTACCAATATTATATCTTTTTTCAGAACCTCTTGCCGCCCTGTTTAGTTTCCCCGTACAGTTCTTTTGGCTGATACCACTTTGCCTCTTTCTCAACTTTTGCGTTGAAGCCTTTATCATCATTTTAAGAAATAAGAATAATGTAAAGCTGTTTGCTGCTGTTTCATTATTGAAAGTTTTGCTGGAAATTACTGCTGCTATTCTCTTTATAATTTTTTTATACCGCAATTGGTATGGACGGGCTTTGGGCTTCTTGCTGGCTTGTAGTGTAATCACCGTTATTTTTTTTTATTACATAAAGAAAACCCACCTTTTAGTAAAAGAATTTAGTTTTACTGTTCTTAAAACAGAACTGTCTTTTGGTTTATCAGGGCTTGTATTGCAAACGGCTATTTTTTTTGTAACCGGTTCTGATAAGTTTTTTGTAATGGCATTTTTCGGTAAAGAGCAAGCCGGGTATTATTCTGTTGCATCCACGTTTGCATCCGTTCAATTTATTATATGCACTTCGCTATTACTGTATCTATCTCCCCTACTTTTTAAAAGTTTCGCAGAAAATAAAAAATGGAAGGACTTGCGGCATCTTCACTTTAAATATGTAGCAGCGTTAGGTTTAACGTTTTTGGCCTCCATTGTTTTTACCTACCTGGTGTATAGTTTTATTTTAAAACCTTCTTATAAACAATATATCAATTATGCTTACCTGCTAAGTATCAGTAGCTTTATTTGGACCATTTGTAATCTCTTTCTGCAATACCTGATCTTTACAAAAAATAAAAGAATAATTTTCATGCTATCTATCAGCATCACTATCATATCGATAACTTTAAATTACCTTACTGCCAAATTCATGGCTATTCAGTGGCTATGTGTGGTGCAGATTGTTACTACCCTTCTTCTACTATTTACTATTTTATCATTTAATAAAAAACTAAAATATTTTAACTAGGTGAAATCAGTAATTAAAAAAATATACCGGTTGGTGCCGTTTAAAAAGGAAGTTTTCTCTCTTTTAAAAAAGATGTGGACACCTCCAAAATCTATATATCAACATTTATATTTTGAGGGGCTCATCTCTGTAAAATTAACCTCCGGTGAACAGTTTAAAATGATACATTATGGCCACCAGTTAGAGAATGAATTATTTTGGGAGGGATTAGGTAATAGTTGGGAAAAAAATTCTTTAGGTATTTGGGAAAGTTTGTCTGAAGTGTCATCAGTAATTTTTGACATTGGTGCCAACACTGGTATTTTTGCGCTTATTGCCAAAGCTAAAAACCCAACAGCCTCAGTACATGCCTTTGAACCATTTCCGGCAATTTATAAAAAACTGGCACACAATGCCGCCATTAATCACTACGATATTACCTGCAACTGCACTGCCCTTTCAAATTATTCCGGTGACGCCGTTATTTACACTGAAGATGAAAATTTTGCATATTCTGTTACAGTAAATCAAAATTTGTGGGTAAAAGATACGGAGCCTATAAAAATTAATATTACCGCTACAACGCTTAACGAGTACATTGAAAAAAATAATATTCTATCCATTGATTTAATGAAAATAGATGTAGAAACACATGAGCCCGAAGTGATGGAGGGATTTTCAGCATACTTTTTAAAATTTAACCCCGTTATTCTAATTGAAATTTTGAATGAAGAAATTGCCGCCAAATTAAGTGGCTACTTTAACCCGGAAGTATTTGATTTTTTTGATATCGATGAACAGCTTGGCTTAAAAAAGGTGGCCGCTATTTCAAAAAGCGTTCATTATAATTTTCTGATTGTACCAAAAGAAAAAAGCCACTTATACAATGAAAAAGGTTTTATTTATTCTTGACGACCTGGGCGGTGGCGGCGCAGAAAGGGTATTTGTAAATATTGCAAATGGCTTCGTTGCAAACAATATTGCAGTGGAGTTTTTGGTTGGTAAAAAAAGAGGCGATTATTTAAATATTTTAAATCCAGCCATTCCAATAACGGACGCTGGTGGCGTATCTTTATTAAAATACTTAAAGGTTTTTCCCCGCATCTTTAAAAAAAATAACTATACCCATATTTTTACAGCAACCCACTACACAGGTTTAGCTGCAATTGTGACCAAAAAAATAACCAGAAACACTGCAAAGGTCTATCTCACTCATCACTATTCGCTTCCTGCTTCAAGATCAATACAATATTTAAAGGGAGATATGTTTTTGAAATTGATGCTGGCTTTTTCAATGCCCCGTGCCGACAAAATAATTGTGGTGAGCACAGGAAGCCTGGAGTGGTTACGTAAATTCAGTCATCATTCACTTCCACAGGCAATTGTTATCTACAATCCTGTTTACGACGAAAATATTTATACCCTGGCTGCTGAGCCGGTAATTTTTCCGGTTGACATAAAAGATAAAATTGTACTGTTGAATGTGGGCAGACTGGCCGAACAAAAAGACCAGCTTACTTTAATAAAGGCATTTGTCATTTTTAAGCAACATCACCACAATGCTGTATTATTCATTCTCGGCACTGGACCTTTGCAAGCTGCACTCGAAAATTATATTCAACAGAATAATCTATCTTCCTGCATTTTTCTAACAGGTTTTGAGACCAATCCTTACAAATGGATGGCAAAAGCAGATGTTTTTATTTTGTCATCTATTTATGAGGGTTTTGGTAATGTTATTGTAGAATCTATGGCATTGGGGAAAACAGTGGTAAGCACTAATTGTCCATCTGGCCCTGCAGAAATATTGCACGATGGAGCCTTAGGTTATTTGGGCCCGGTTCGCAACCCCGTTGAAATGTCGGCATCAATAGAAAAGGCAATACAAACACCATTTGACAGTAATACCTTAATTAATGCAAGTCATCAATACACCATTAATGAAACAGTAAAAAAATATATTGATATTTTATAAATAGTAAATAAAGTAAAAGGTTTATGTGCGGTATCGCAGGATATATTTCTAAAAATGATTCAATCACAACGCAACAGCTTACGCAGGCTGCTGCATTGCTGCAACACCGTGGGCCAGACGCAACGGGGTTTTATTTTTCTGACGATGAAAAAGTGGGGCTTGCTCACCTCCGCCTTTCTATTTTAGATTTATCAGTTGCTGCCAACCAGCCCATGTTTTCTGCAAATGGCCGGTACTGTATTGTATTTAATGGCGAAGTGTATAATTTTCATGAATTAAAACAACTACTTGTTGATAAGGGTGCTTCACTAAAAACCAGCTCCGACACAGAGGTGATTCTTGAACTGTTCGCAGCGCTTGGCCCATCCTGCTTTGCAATGATGAATGGCATGTTTGCATTTGCCATTTACGATAAAAAAGAAAATATTGTAACCCTTTGCAGGGATCATGCGGGGATTAAACCATTGTTTTATTTTAATGATGGAACAACCATTGCGTTTGCTTCAGAATTAAAGGCAATAAAATATTTAATGGCCGATAAATTGCAATTGAACCGGCAAGCCATTCCATATTTTCTTCACCTTGGGTTTATATCAGAGCCTTTAACTATTTACAACAACTGTTATAAATTTCCGGCGGCGAGTTATGTTCAGATAAATGTGGCCGCAAGTTCTTTCGATGATGTACAACACCAAATTATTCCGTTTTGGAAATTGGAAAATGCTATTACATCATCCACTTTTAGCGATGAAAGTGCGGCTAAAAAACAACTAAACAATTTATTGTTTGATGCGGTAGAAAAACAATTGATAAGCGATGTGCCAATCGGTACTTTTTTAAGCGGTGGTGTTGACAGTAGCATTGTTACTGCTTTTGCTGCAAAGATTTCAGGCAGCAATAAAATAAAAACATTCAGTATTGCTATTGATGATGGAAAGTTTAATGAATCCAAATATGCTGCCCAGGTAGCTAAGCACTTACAAACAGATCATCATGAATTTAGCGTAAAAGAAAAAGAAATAGTTGAATTGGTTGATACACTAATACCAACTTATGATGAACCCTTTGCAGATTCATCGGCCCTGCCAACTATGATGGTAAGCCGCCTTGCGAGGCAGCATGTAACGGTAGCATTGAGTGGTGACGGAGGAGATGAACTATTTCATGGATATGGCATGTATCAATGGGCAAACAGGTTATCTGCCCCCTATTGGAAATTTTTAAAGGACCCGCTGTTTTTTGCATCCGATTTATTGAGTAGTAAATATCAGCGCATTGGAAATATGTTTGCTTATCTCGATAAAAAAAATATAATCACTCATATTTTTTCCCAGGAACAATATTATTTCCGGGAACAGGAGCTACAAAAATTACTCGTTAACCCAACATTTAATTTTGCTGAAATTAATGAATCGCCAGTTGTTGCAAGAAGTCTAAGTGCAACAGAACGTCAGTCATTATGG
>JBGSIG010000383.1:0-14679 GCA_041742655.1 Ferruginibacter sp.
CCGAAAATAATTTCAACATAGCAGGTTTAACGAACGAGCAGGTATTGCTTGCCCGGGAAAAATACGGGCAAAACAAATTAGACTATAAAAAAGGAAATAGTTTTTTAGATGCCGTAAAGCGTGTCGCCAAAGAACCAATGACGATTTTGTTATTGGTAGCCGCATTCATATATTTTGTAAGTGGCAAAAACGGTGACGGTATTTTCCTTGTTGCTGCCATCATATTCCAGGCATCCATATCACTCTATCAATTTTCCAGGAGCAAAAATGCGTTGGAAAAACTAAAGGATTTTTCGCAACCAAATTGTAAAGTTGTCCGCAATGGCAAAATAGAAGAAATAAAAAGCGAGGACCTGGTAGTTGGCGACAGCATGATGGTGGAAGAGGGTACTTTGATTGCGGCAGACGCTACTATTGTTCATTCCAACGACTTTTCCGTAAACGAATCTATTCTTACCGGCGAGTCTTTTTCGGTTTTTAAAGATCAATCAAAAGAAGATAATTTTATTTATAAAGGCACTACAGTCGCCGGCGGATTAGCCATTGCCACTATCACCGCCATAGGTAATGAAACCAAATTAGGCAAAATTGGAACCAGCTTAGACAGCATCGATGAGGAAAAAACACCGCTGGAAATACAAATTGCAAATTTTGTAAAGAAAATGGCCATTGTAGGAGTGATTGTTTTTATTATTGTTTGGGTAATCAATTATTTGCGTTCGCAACAATTACTGACCAGCCTTCTACAGTCACTCACCCTGGCAATGAGCATTTTACCCGAAGAAATTCCTGTAGCCTTTACCACTTTTATGGCATTGGGTGCCTGGCGTTTAATGAAAATGGGTATTGTAGTTAAGCAAATGAAAACCGTTGAAACATTGGGAAGCGCCACCATCATTTGCACTGATAAAACGGGTACCATTACTGAAAACAAAATGAGTTTGGCGAAACTTTTTCTGCTGTCATCCAATAAAATTTCCCAGGCCAAGGAACAGTTGACCGATGATGAAAAACAACTTATCACGTTAGCAATGTGGGCAAGCGAACCCATTCCCTTTGACCCCATGGAAATAGCTCTGCACAAGGCCTATGAAGAAACCTTTAAAAATGATGAACGACCAAATTACAAGTTAATTCATGAATACCCTTTGGGCGGCAAACCGCCGATGATGACCCATATATTTGAAGATGATAAGGGAAAGAGGATCGTATCCGCCAAAGGAGCACCCGAAGCCCTTGTGAATGTTTCAAACCTTTCAGAAGGTGAAAAGCAACAAATAAGTGAAGCCATTAATTTGTTGGCAACTGATGGCTACCGCGTGTTGGCTGTCGGTATATCAAATTTTTCTGGCAATGATTACCCCGAAAAACAACAGGATTTACCCTTTCAATTTAAAGGCATAGTTGCTTTTTACGACCCACCCAAACAGAACATTCAAAAAGTATTGGAAGATTTTTATGCCGCAGGCATTGCTGTGAAAATTATCACGGGTGACAATGCAGCCACGACAACTGCCATTGCAAAACAAATTGGATTTAAGGGCTATGAAAAAAGTATTACAGGCGACGAATTGATGAATTTGCAGGAAGGAGCACTAAAAACCGGCGTAATGAACACCACTATTTTTACCCGCATGTTTCCTGAAGCTAAATTAAAAATAATCAACGCCTTAAAATCTAATAGTCAGATTGTAGCAATGACCGGTGATGGCGTCAATGATGGCCCCGCACTGAAAGCAGCACATATAGGCATCGCCATGGGAAAGAAAGGAACAGAAATAGCGAAGCAGGCAGCTTCACTGATCTTACTGGAAGATGATTTGTCCAAGATGGTTGACGCAGTTGCGATGGGTAGAAAGATTTATGCGAATCTTAAAAAAGCAATTCAATATATTATTTCAATACACATCCCTATTATTCTCACGGTATTTATTCCGCTCGCTTTAGGTTGGGCTTATCCTAACATTCTTTCACCGGTACATATTATTTTCCTGGAAATAATAATGGGGCCTACCTGTTCCATCATTTACGAAAATGAGCCCATGGAAAAAAATACCATGTTGCAAAAACCTAAGGCACTTACCACAACTTTTTTTAATTGGAAAGAACTGTCTGTAAGTATCCTGCAGGGATTGGTGATAACCGCAGGAACTTTACTTGCCTATCAATATTCGGTAGCTAACGGGGGTGATGAAGCGCAGACCAGAACTATGGCTTTTGTCGTTTTGATAACGGCAAATATTTTCCTAACGTTGGTTAACCGGTCATTTTATTATTCCATTTTCACCACGTGGAAGTATAAGAATAATTTGGTTCCGTTTATCATTTTTATAAGTGTAGCAATTGTGGCATTGATGCTGTTTGTGAAACCCCTGGCAACTTTTTTTGAATTTGAAAGGTTGGATTTATCTGACCTGTTGTTTTGTATTGCAGTAGGTTTCATTTCAGTGATTTGGTTCGAAATTGTAAAACTGATCAAAAGATCAAAAACGAACGCCAACAGCTAAAACGGCCGCTAAAAAGCAACTTCAAATGATTGGTTGAAGGTAAACGACCACACTCAGCGCCAGGTGTTATTGCTCCACCGCAGGCTCCTACAATGGTCACCCCGCCAGTTTTAAAATTATGAAGCCAATACGGCAATTGTCATTACCTCCGTGATTATTACAATTACACCTGTCCGTCCAACACTTCATCTCATAATAATAAATTTTATAAGTTAACAGTTGCAAAAACAACAGGTAGAGTCAATGATGAACATTAAGCCAAAACATGATTATCATCATAAACTGAGTCAAAACCTGCACCTAGATTTACAGCATTAATATTTCACTGTAAAAAATAAAAAATGACACACAAACTAAAAATTGTACTGGCTGCATCAATCCTCCTTTTTTTTGTTGCATGCAACAACAGTGAGCAACTAAACAATACTGAAACAACGGCCACAGAAAGTTCGCCCACTATCGGCCAATCAGGAGTGCAGGATGACATGTCGGAAAAAAATGTTGTACAGGTTGCTATTGGCAGTAAAGACCATACTACTTTGGTAGCTGCCGTTAAGGCAGCTGATTTAGTTGATGCTTTGAGCAATGCAGGCCCTTTCACCGTTTTCGCACCAACTAATGCCGCTTTCGATAAACTGCCTGCCGGTACTGTTGAAGGGCTGTTAAAACCTGAAAAGAAAGATGAACTCGCCACCATTCTTCAATATCATGTTTCGCTCGGTGTTTTTAAACCAGAAATGTTTACCGATGGACAAACTATCGGGCAGGTTGATGGCGGCAATATTACAATCAGTATAAAGCCAGACGGTATTTATGTGAATGGCACAGCAAAAATTGTTGCCTCCATTCCGGCATCAAATGGAATTGTACATGTTATTGACGGGGTGCTGCTACCTCCTTCAAAATAAGTTTATTGTATCATTAAGGCGCAGCATAAAAGGCACAGACTTTTTTGCTGCGCCTTTTGTGTTCAAAATACTCTGCCTTTCGAGGATTGTTCGTTTGCAATTTTGATCTGCATGATAGCTGCTATACTTTTTGTACGCTGTTTTACCCGCCTGGCCATATCCCCCGCAAATAATTCATCAACAGAAGTATTGAATAACAAAAGCCACCTGCCGAAATGCTTATCAGTTAAGGGAAACAGGCGGTTTACATGTTTATGCAGCTCCATTGGGTTGCCGGTGTAAGTACCCGTATAAAAAAGCATATTTTCAAAAAAATCATACATAACGGGCAGATGTTTCTCCCAGTTCACTTTCGCAATATCAGAAAATATAAAACCTATCACATCATCCTTTCTGATTTTGCTGTAAAATTCATCAACCAATAGTTCTATGTCTTTTCTTGTCGCAATGTCTTTTTTCATATTCTGTTTTTAGTGCAGCAATTCATAAATTTCGTGCAGCTTTTCTTCACTGCAGTGCTGCTGCAGCAATGGAAATAAAATTCTTTCTTCTTTTCGGATATGAGTCTCCAGTTTATTACCCAAAGTATCAAGAGAATTCTCCAGATCAATTGTGCTACCGAGCGATTCAAATAATGCCTTTAACTCCTCGTGTTCATTTTTAATTTCTGCAGCCATGTTGTCAATTTGAGAATCAATAGCTTTTACTTTCTCCAGCATCGTCTCCTCCAGTTGAAAATGCTTTTTTATATGCTCATGAAACTGCTGTTGCGCATAAACAGCTTTGTCTTTTGCATTTTCAGGCATGTCACGGTATGCCGGTGCATTTTTCTTAAGTAGCTGCGCAAGAATTAATGAGTCGTGATGATCCCTGGATAAGGGTGCTATGGCTTCATGTCTTTTCATTATTACAAATCTTTATGGTTAAATCTTCTTAAAGATAACCAGGTTGGAATTACAGCCCAGGTAATTAATACGAGAAAGGAAATGATCAATCCTAATTGTGTTCCAAAAAAATCTTTAAAAATGGCGCCGGTATATCCCATCAATGCCGAAACATCCATCTTCAACAGGATTAATATTCTGCTTAAATCAATCGGGTTAAAAGCAGTCACCCCAACCATCATTTTTTCCAAAGGATAATCGGCAAATTGGAACAACACAAATAAAACCAACCCATCGAAAATGATGGAGAAATAGAGCCACAATAATATAACCACACCAATGCCCTTTGCTTTATCCCTGGCCATTACCGCCGCCAGCATCGCAATGGCAACAAATATTACCGACAATAACAAACCTGTGCCCAGCATCATAAAACCTGTTGCGGTGGCTTCATACAACAGTATTGGAATTCCGGCACCTATTAAGAAAGCAAAGGCCATAGATGCTGCTAAACCGGAAAACAAACTAAGCCAGATTACCTTTCTTTTTAAAGGTTGGCTGACCAGTAATTCCAGGAACTCGGAGCTGTTGTACACATAAATGGCAGAGAACAAAAGGCTTACCAATGGCACAATTATTAAAATGATATTCAGTAAACTCAGTAAACCTTTTGCCGAATTATCTTCGAGACTAAAAATGCCAAGCGATATCACCAAAAGGAATACTGTGTAGGCCAGCATAATTTTATTGCGCAGAATATCGATGATTACGTATTTAATTATTTTTTTCATACTGTTGTTTTATCTGCTTAGCATCACATTTGCTATGGCTTTCGATAATTTCTCTTCGCCTGTATCCTCCTTTAAATCGGTAATGCTCTTGTGAAAACAAAGTTTTCCATCCTGCATATAAATAACCTGGGTGACCAGGTCGTCCAGTTCGCTTAAAATATGCGACGTTATTAAAACGAGTTTCCCTTTATTTTTTTCAGCAATAATTTTTTCTTTCAAAATTTCTGATGACACAGTATCTAGCCCTGCTGTGGGTTCATCCAATATCAGCACATCAGGATTAAATAGAAAAGCCAATGCGGCGCTAACCTTTTGCCGGGTTCCGCCTGACAATGTTCGCATACGTTTTGATAAGATTTCTTTTAAACCAAATTGATTGATCAGATCTTCATCCAGGGCCACGTTTTTTTTACCACGTATGTCTTTCATCATATCCAACACCTGCCCAATGGTCATATTATCGGGATAGCGGCCTATTTGCGGCATATAGCCAATATTTTCGCGGTAGCGCCAGTGATGCTTAATATTTTTTCCGTTGAAAGTGATAAAGCCGCTGTCGCTGACAACCATACCCAAAATACTTTTTATTAACGTTGTCTTGCCACAGCCGTTAGGACCAATCAAGGCAATACACTCTCCTTTGTTACAGGTAACAGAAACATTGTCCAGCGCTTTCAGCTTTCCAAATTGCTTCGACACATTGCTTGCTATAATCATAATGCCAATGGTTTCATTAAAGGGTGTTCGTCTTTTAAATTCTCAGGCGTAAGCGATGGCAATACCTTCTCTGTTTTATCCAGCAAAGACGACATCAGGCTCCTGAACAAAATCATCGCAGGCGGATTTTGCTGAATGATCATGGAATACAAACTTACGGGCCTGTAAGGCACATCGCCCAGTTTATCTCTGTTCAGGTCGTAGCCCTCGTATTTATCCCAGTAGTTATTGTTAAACGTATTTAAAACCAGGCTGCCATTGGTTCCTACATCAAATGTATTGTTCTTAAAATTACTGTTTACCAATGTTACGTCCATGCAGCTTGCCTGTATCTGCATAGCCCAGCCATTGCTTTCAAAAACGTTTTTTTTCATGTAAATGCGGCTTGCGCCTTCCATAAAAATACCCGAGGTGTTTTTATAAAACCGGTTGTTTTCAATATAGCCGTCACTAATCTCTTTCAGCAATAACCCGTAGGCGCCATCACCCCAATTCTCTTCAAAAAAATTATTGATCATTTTTAATTCTTTCGAAAACATCACGGCCACGCCTGCTCCATTATTCTCAAATACATTGCAGTAATAGGCGTCGTTGTTTGAAAACATAAAATGTAATCCGTAACGCAGATTTTTTTTAGAGATGTTTCTCCAGATCACGGAGTTTTTTACAAACTCAAAATAGATACCATCCCTATGACCGGTGATGGTATTACCAAGAATACGGAGACTATCACTCTTCCAGGCGTGAATACCATTACCACTCTCCTGCTCCACTTTTTTACAAGCAGTCAGGATATTATTTTCTATCAAACAATTAGTACCATATTCGGCATAAATGCCAAAGAAGGTATTATCAAGTATATTGTTGCGTATAATAGCGTCCCTGCAACTGTACATTTTAATACCGGCATAATCTTCTATGCTTGATATACCGGAGTTGATAATTTTGAAACCATCAACTAACACACCGTTTGCGGTGATGGATATCACTTCGTATTTATTATCGCCATCAAGCACCGGGTGATTGATCCCGATCAGGAATATTGATTTCTTAATGATAATATTTTTTTCATGATAATGGCCGGCGTCCACTAATAGCGTGTCTCTATCAGTTGCAAGCAACAAACCCTGCTGAATGGTTTTAACTATTTGCTTTTCCCCAACACGAATAGTTTTTGAAAACAATTGGTTTGCAAAAAGTATCAACAACGATATGCAGGTAATTTTTTTCAATTTTTTATCAGTTGGTTCCAGGCAACCACATTGCCCTTGAAACGTTTTTGTATTATTTGTAAGCTATCCTTATTGTCAAAGGTTGCCACATTGCCACCCATGGGGCTTCTCAATTCGGGAGATGATAACAAAAAAGTGTTGCCAACTTCAATTAACTGATGATCGCCTGCATAGTTAGTCAGATAAATATTTTTGATATCACCTGGTTCCAGGCCTTTTGACTTGAGATAGCTTGCAATACAATGTGTATCATCAAACTTGTAAACCTTGCCCTTTTTCGTTACTATTTCTGCACCAAACCGAATATCGGTGATCGTCATTTTGCAGAAATGACAATTGTCTACGCCAGCCTTAAGTGGCTCTGGCCCTACGTTACAGGAAGCCATTGTGGCCAGGAATATAAATGACAGCGTAGCAGGTACGGCATTTTTTGTTTTAGCTGATTTAACGCTTCGCCATACGCTTACTGTCGCAAAAAATAATAACGCACCAACCGAAACAAATATCCATCCACCAATATCGGGCATGGAGTAAGCACCAAAATTGAGTAACTGTTTAAACCCAATCAACGGTGGCTGGTATGCCATGCCTGGTACAATAATGGCCGCATCGGGATTTAAATTATGCCCGTAATCATACTCCCATCTCCAAAAATCATACATGGCTAAAACACCAAAGCTTACAAAAAGTACAAAAAGTATATAAAGTAAACTGCGCCGGGCTATTAATCCGGCAACAACAAAAAACACTGCAAAAAAACCGATGATATACGGCAGAATGGTAAATTCAAAAAAATCATCCGTATGCAAAGTCTTCATACCAATATAATGGTTAAGGCCGTTGATGATATCAACATTGCCGGCCAATTTATCGGGAAATATCAGCAACCTCAGCCCTTCAGGATACTGTGGCGCATCCAAATCAATTCTCCAAAGGGGAACAAACAAAACTGCTGCCAATGCCAATCCGCAAACGACTAATAATATCCGCACCCAGGGTTTCAATTTCTCGTTCTTCATCGTTTTTAATTTAATAATCAGGTAAAAAAAGAACAGGCTTTTCAGCCTGCCCTTTTACATACATACTATTTCGCGGTTGCTGAGTCGGCTGTTGGTTCAATTTTTCCGGTGCCGAATTTCAACGGCACGTTGCTTCCTGCCGGTGAAACCCTTACATAACCCGACATTTCCTGGTGCAAGGCGCTACAGAAATCGGTGCAGTAGAATGGTGAAATACCTACCCTGTCAGGTACCCATTTTAAAGTCTGTGTTTCACCCGGCATAATCAGCAATTCTCCTGTCAGTGCGCCTTTAACGGCGAAGCCATGCGGCACATCCCAATCCTGTTCCAGGTTAGTTACATGGAAAAACACTTCATCACCCATTTTAATTCCCTCAATATTATCCGGGGTAAGGTGAGAACGTATAGCAGTCATATAAACATCAATACGGTTTCCGGTTCTTACCACCTTTGTTTCTGCTTCGCCATTTGATTTATAAGGATTGTGATTTTCCTCCATTTTAAAGAACTTGGTGGAGTTTGCCTTCACTAAATCAGCAGGAATTATCTGTGCATAATGCGGTTCACCAATGGTAGGAAAATCTAAAATCAATTGCATCTTTTCTCCGCTTATATCATATAACTGCGCACTCTGCGATAGCTCAGGGCCAGTGGGAAGAAACCTGTCCTTGGTTATTTTGTTATACGCAACTAAGTATTTTCCATAAGGTTTTTTAGTATCGCCACCTGCAACAGTTAAATGGCCAACAGAATAGAAAGTTGGCGCACGGTCTAATACTGTCAGGTCTTTTATATTCCACTTCACCACTTCAGAAGAAACGAACATGGAAGTATAGGCATTTCCCTTATCATCAAATTCAGTGTGTAATGGCCCAAGGCCGGGCTTCTTCACTTCGCCATATAAAACTGACTCGTATTTCAAAATTGGAATACCATCAAAATTGCCGATATAATCTTTGGCAGCAATGGCTTTTATCATCTTATCAAAACTGAATACAGGAATCAATGCAGCCAATTTCCCACTGCCAACAATGTACTCGCCTGTTGGGCTAACATCGCAACCATGTGGTGATTTAGGACATGGAAAGAAGTAAGCGATGTCCGGAAAATCCTTTACATCCATAACAGATATCTCTGTTTTTATGGTTGATGTTGAATTATGTGTTTTTTCATTGTACACATTGTGTGCATATTTTACAGATTGCTTTCTTGCCTTACCTGCTTTAAAATATTCTTCGGCTTTTTTCCAGTTAATAGCCATTACAAAATCCTTATCCTTTTGCGAAGCGTTTACTTCCAGCAAAGTGTAGGCCTGCTCTGTATTGTAGGTAGAGAAGAAAAACCACCCGTTTGAAACACCTTTACCGGCGCGGCTCAAATCAAAATTAAAGCCAGGGCACTGCAATTGAAAGGCAATGTCCATGGCACCACTGTCTTTCTGCACACTGATAAAGCTGATGGTTCCTTTAAAATTCTTTTTATACGTACTAATGGGCACATCGCCATTAGCATCATCAGGAGGAATGCTGAAACGTGTACCGGCAACAACATATTCTGTATTCTCAGTGATAAAAGGAGAAGAGTGATTACCGCCGCTGTTTGGTAATTCAATAATTTCAGCAGTACGGAAAGTCTTTAAGTCAATCCTTGCAACACGTGGTGTATTATTGGCGTTTCCAAAAACCCATCGGCCATCATAGGCTCCGTCTGTTTTTGAAAGCTGTACATGGTGCAGGTCGTCCCAGGGCACAAAACCGTGCGATGTATTTAACATCGGCTTTGTCTCTTCGCTATAACCCCAACCTTTTTCAGGGTCAACGGCAAAAACAGGAATTACACGCAGCAAACGGCCAGACGGCAAACCGTAGGTACTAAGCTGGCCACTGAACCCGCCTGAAACAAAATTGTAGAACTCATCATATTTACCGGGAGCTATATAGGTTTTGCTAGCAGCGTCGGAACTTACAGCCGTGCCTGCATTCTTTGGTTTACAGGCATTAAAGCCAAGCAGCAAACTGACTGCAAAAGCAGCTACTGTAACTTTTTGATAATTTTTCATTTTTGTTGATTTAATCCCGATTGCTATCGGGGGGTTAATTATTTTACGCCGTCATTTTTACGCATAAACTCATACAGGTGCCTGGCATCATCATCAGCGATATTTTGATTGGGCATACGCACCAGGCAAATTTCTAATTGTGCCTGCGCCTTGGGGTCCTTGTCTATCATAACATCTGTATTGGTGGTAAAATTCATGATCCATGCTGCGGTGTGACGATCGGTTACGCCTAACCACCCCGGTCCAACTAATTTTTCGTCGGTAAGCTTGTGGCAACTGCTGCATTTAACACCATACACTTTTTCGCCATCGGCGGCCATCGCTGCATCTAATTTTTCATCAACTGCTACATCTTTAAATTTACCCTCTCCCCTTTCCGGATCGTAAGAGGGGTTGTCGCTAGCTGTTTTTGCACTTTCTGTTGAAGTGTTGTCTGAAACCGACGCAGCATTATCTGAACTACCGCCGCCACAGGCAGCTATAAATATGCCCAGAAAAAGAAGGATTGCTAATTTTTTCATGTTGATTGATTTTTATTAAAAATTTGATTGCACAAGATTACCGTCTTACGTCGCTTTTTTTTATGCGCTGAATCATAAGCTTACTTATTTGGACTATACTCGGGGGCATATCTTTTTGATATCGTTGCTTTTCACCTGATTGTAAGAAATTTCTAATGATGGTATGATCATAATCATAAGATAGAATGCCCAGAATCATGGTGGGCTTGTAATTACCATTTTACATTTGTAACTACCAAAAACACCGGAGTTATGATTGACATAAACATGTTGCTTGCCTGGGGGGCGGCTTATAAAAGACTAAGCGCTAAGGAAATAATTTTCCAGGAAGGCTCAAATTGTATTTTTTATCACCAACTGGTGGAAGGAAAAGTAAAATGGGTGAACATTAACGATGAAGGAAAAGAGTTTATACAAACCTTTATTGACCCCGGGGAATGTTTTGGAGAGTTTCCGCTTTTTGATGATGAGCCCTATGCAGCAACAGCAATTGCTGAAACAGATTGTGTGATCATCCGCCTCCATAAATCCACCTTTCATCAAATTTTAAAAGAAAATCCAGCGCTGCATTTTGAATTTTCAAAATTACTTACACAACACCTGCGTTTTAAATTCCTGATTTTAAAAGAGCTTGCCAATCATGATCCCGAAAATACCATCAGCTCTTTACTCAATTATTTTAAGGAGCACAAAAAAAATATTTGCGTAAAATGTAGTAAACTTCAGCTTACACGGCAGCAGATTGCAGATATGACGGGGCTTCGTGTAGAAACCGTAATACGTACCATGAAAAACATGCAGTGCAAAGGCCGGCTCCATATCGATAAAGGAAAGGTTTATTGCTGATTGTGATTGAAATCATACGTGTTTCGGGCTGTGCACTTTTACTTTGCCTTAAACAGAAACCATGTTATTTCCCCTGTTTCGCTGGCTTAAAATTGCGGTCATTAATTTATTGATTGTAGCCACGCTAGGTGTTGTACTTCGATATAAGATTCTGTATCCCCTCCCTTTTGTTGATCAAAAGCATCTTTTACATGGCCATTCTCATTTTGCTTTTGCCGGCTGGATAACGCAGGCACTGATGACTTTGATGACAGCTTACCTGGCAAGGTATTCGGGCAAAGCCGTGATAAAAAAATACCACTGGCTGCTTTTAGCAAACCTGCTTACTGCCTACGGCATGCTGGTTGCTTTTCCTATCCAGGGATATGGGCTATATTCTATTATCTTTTCAACAGCCTCAGTAGCAGCATCCTATATTTTTGCCTGGTGCTACTGGCGTGATATTAGTAAGCTCGGTTTCAGCAATACATCACATAGCTGGTTTAAAGCAGCAGTTTTTTTTAATGCCTTCTCGTCACTGGGTGTATTTGCATTAACCCTAATGATGATCAACAAAGTGATCCATCAAAACTGGTACCTGGCCGCCGAATATTTTTATCTGCATTTTCAATACAATGGCTGGTTCTTCTTTGCATGTATGGGTTTGTTCACGGCATGGCTCAAAAAATTTGAGGTTTCTGAAGATACCTTGCGAAAAATATACAGGCTGTTTGCTTTTGCATCGGTGCCGGCCTATTTTTTATCAGCATTGTGGATGCACCTGCCGGTGTGGGTTTACAGTATTGTGGTACTGGCTGCATTTGCCCAGGTGTTAGGGTGGGCATGGATGCTTAAGCTTTTAAAACCGAAATGGCATTTGCTAAAAAATGACATTTCCAAATCAGCCAGGTCAATTTTGATTTTATCGGCATTGGCATTGTCTGTAAAATTATTATTGCAACTGGGGTCAACGATACCATCGCTGAGTGACCTCGCTTTTGGATTCCGTCCCATCGTTGTTGGTTATTTACACCTGGTATTGTTGGGTGTCATCACCTTATTTTTATTGGGTGATATGTTTGCTGAAAAGTATTTCCATCTTTCTTCTGTAACAATCGTCGGGCTTGTCATTTTTGCTGTTGCCGTAATTTTAAATGAAGTGATATTGATGGCGCAGGGTGTTGCGGCTATCAGTTACAATACTTTACCCTTTGTAAATGAATTACTGCTTTGTACAGCCATTCTCTTATTCACCGGTGCATTACTGATGACTTTCGCAAAACGGAATATTTTATAAAACTGATTTCAATCACAGTTTGCAATTTTTTGCACAATCATCTTTGTAAAAATTATTATTATGACAAATATAGCAGAGCAAACACTGGCATCTATTGTAACCGAAAACCATTCTACCGTATCTGTACTGGAAAAATATCATCTTGATTTTTGCTGCAAGGGTAAAAGAACACTGGCTGAGGCGTGTAATGAAAAAGGATTATCAGTTAACGAAATTGCTGAAGAATTGGAAAAATCATGTCTGTCTGCAAAAGAAATCAAAATGCCATTTACTGTAATGAATGCAGAGCAACTCATCAGTTATATTCTTATCCATCATCATTTTTATGTAAAGCAATCTATGCCAACGATACTTGGTCACCTCGAAAAAGTAGCAGCGAAGCATGGCGAACGTTTCCCGTACATGGTTGAGGTATTTTCTTTGTTTAAAGAAATTATCGAAGAGATGACTTCACACATGCAAAAAGAAGAAATGGTTTTATTTCCACGCATTAAAGAAGTGGAAGCGATGAGTGATATCAGCAACAGCCGCAAATTAACCGAGGGCTTCATCGACGCCCCCATACATATTTTGGAACTGGAGCACGAACATGCAGGAGATTTGTTGTATAAAATACGTGAATTGACTAATATTTATACACCACCAGCTGACGCCTGCACCACTTTTAAAGTAAGTCTTGCAGAGTTGAAGGAATTTGAGGAAGATTTACACAAACATGTACACCTGGAAAATAATTTATTGTTCCCGCTGGCAAAAAAATGCTTAATAAGAGGGCGCAGTTAAGCTGAGCTCTTAACTCAATTAACCTTGACTTTTTTATCTGCCCGTATTCTATTTTTTCATGGATTTTGATTTGGTCCGATTCACAGTTTTTGTGGTAATAACGATGAGCATTATGAACATCTATCTGAAGATTACCAAGAAAATCATTCGGGCTTTTAATAATTTTCCTTTGTGCAGATAGCAGTTTATGAATGACCATTAATTTTTTCATGCTCGTATCCCTGCTGCAGTTAACACTCCGCGTTGAAAATTTACTGTAATTAGCTAAGATCAGGATTCGATTCCTCATGGCTTAACCGTTCATTTTATTATTCCATTTTCACCACGTGGAAGTATAAGAATAATTTGGTTCCGTTTATCATTTTTATAAGTGTAGCACTTGTGGCATTGATGCTGTTTGTGAAACCCCTGGCAACTTTTTTTGAATTTGAAAGGTTGACATTAGCTGACCTGCTGTTGTGTATAACAGTAGGTTTTATTTCGGTGATTTGGTTCGAAATTGTAAAACTGGCTAAACGAACAAAAGCGAACGCCGGCAGCTAATATGCTTTTCGAAATGACAGTTCGGATTTGCACGGGGGTAAACTCAACAATATTGCAAATACCAGGTAACAAGCATTAGGCGCCGTGGTGCAACCAATTATTTTTTGCATTCTATTTTATCTGCGTAGTTAAATTCCTGCCGAAAATTTTGTTCTGCTGATTCGCTACAAACGGTAGTAGGCTCGCTGGCTGTAAGGCCACTTGGATAAAAGGCTGTACATACACGGCAATCATTGGGGCCGTATCCTCTGTCCTCTTTTTTGCAAGAAACAACAGTTACCATCACCATCAATAAAAGGAGAATGCTGGTTTTAGGAACAAGAATGTTTTTTTTCTTTTTCATAAACTTATTTTTATCAATTGTTTAAAAGCGATTTGTTATGCGAATGATTCAAAGTCGAAATTGAGCCATTACATATTTAGAATCAGTATTTACAGTAGGTCAACAACAAGAACGATAAAGTGAAGTTTTCTTTACCTGGAAGTACGTCTCCAGAAATAAGCAATGCCTAGTTGTAAACTATTCACTTTAGCAGCAGGCACATCGTATCCACCAACCTGCTTTTTATTCACCCTTGAAAGCGTGTGATCG
>JBGSIG010000384.1:0-11106 GCA_041742655.1 Ferruginibacter sp.
CAGGAGGTGAATCGCTACTTCGGTCAGATCATGATTTACAACTTCATGTCTGATTCATTAAAATTTAACCGGGTAGATTTAGGTAATTCATCTACCGCATAGCCTTTTGGTATCTCCATCATAAGCGTATAAATATCATCCGTGGTATAAGGCATTTCTACAGGATAAAGCCGTTCCGCTGCGGTAAAGGGATTATTTTTTATAGCCGCCCCCAACATGGGATTGAAATAAATAATATCTCCGTCTTTAAAAGAGTTGACTTTCAGATCATACTTTAACTCCACCGGTTTGTTCAATAATTTTAAAGAATCTATTTGAATATTTTCAACCTCAAACTCGTCGCTGTATTCCTGATGTATTGATTTTTGAAAATCATCAGGCGAAGTCTTTGTCATTTTCTTTCGCAGCTTCAACGATTCGTACAGCCCAAAACTATGACTGAAATTTCCTTGAATAACTCCTTCGTCGCCGTTTGACAGGAAAACCGACGTCATTGCTGCCTCGTTAAGGGAATCGGCGATAAAATAGACTGCTGTTCCGCCGTCTTTCGTAATTTCTCTAGCCTGGCCGTTGTACACCTTTAATGGTAATTTTCCAAATGCAAGTTCGGGCACAGTGGCATCCAGGTAAATGATTGAATTATCTATATTAACTTTTGCAATAACATAATTGTACCTGCTTAAAAGTGGATAAAACTCATGTACAGCACCGTTGGCCCTGGTACTGAGAATAACAGGGTTTGCATCAATTTGCTGATTCCTCAACATAGCTATCAGCAACAAATTGATGTCGGCGACTGAACCACTTTTACTCTTAAAAACTTCTTTAAGGCCAACAGTATATTTTGTGTGATTGTTATTAAAAGTAAAATTATCTCTTAGGTATTGAAATATCTTTTGAGTTTTTTCCAATTTTGTTGTCGCATTTTTAACTATGTCGCCTTCTACGTCATCGAGCCAACTATTTCCTTTGTTTATCGGGATACCAAAGTTGTCATCGTTCATCAATTCCCTTGCAACATTTTCCCAGGTGTTCATTACATTTCTGGGTGGTGTATTGGGAAAAGCCACCAGGTTCAATTGAAATTCTATCTTGGCAACTGAATTATCCACGGTTGTGGTGAAAGCCTCTTCTTTTAGTGCAGGCACATTTTTCATTATCCAGGTATGATGATCCACCTTTCCATTTACAGTAACGGCCTCGGTTGCCTGGTTTGACTGAATTGAAGTAAAGCCACCGGACTGATTATTGGCATATTTTATATCCATAAATGAAAAAACTGCCTGGGCCTGTGTCATTTTGTTGATAAAAAAAGGTTGGTACCCCTGCGCAAGAATTACATATTTGTAAAACTCGGGAATGCCCGCTTCGTATTGGCTCCAAAGCACCGGGTATTCGCCCTGACATGTCCATGGCTGCAGATTAAAAAAATAATCAGACAATACTGTATAAGAATACTCAATTATACTCCCTTCTTTTAGGGCAGGGAAAGTAAATTTTTTACTCATCCAGTGATCGCTCGTTTTTTCAGTAAAAACGGAAGCCTTGTCAACCTTAGTTTCTACAACAGCTCCGTTTTCAATATTGTAAGTGTAAGCAGATAACGCATCTAGTTTCTCCCCATCGTTAATGCTGGTGAAATACAAAGGAATACTTATTGTAGCCGCTGCAAAACCATTTTTGCTGATAATTTTTATCCTCTTTTTTGAAGTAAACTTTATGGTAAAAGACCGTCTGCCTGCAATAAATTCCGATTTACCCACTTCAGCCACTACCACCGCACTAGTACTTGAATCAATCAATGGTGAGGTAATGTTAAAATCTTCGGGTGTAACTTTTCCGAATTTAATATTCAACTTGTCTTGTGCCGGTAACGTATTTTGCAACAGCATACAAAGCAATAAAATTGCAGGGATTTTTGAGCTAAGCATGGATATTTTTTTTTAAAAAAAATTGTTTGTTTTAATATTTTGAAAGATCTCAATTTGCGTTATTATTCAATATGGTCAGAATATTTCATCTGAAACAAACCGTACTTTACTTTATTTTTTTAAATACAATTTGCTCCGCTTCTTTTTTTACGATAAAAGCATAAAAATCTCGAAGGGGCTGATAATCTTCATTTGTGTAAGTAGCTTTATTTAAAACCACTTTGCACCGCATATTTATATATTCCTTGTCGGCTTCAATTAAATATTCAAACATACCCTCATCCTCATTAAATTTTAGCCGCACAGATTTTGGCAATTCATCTATACTATACCCCTTGGGTATTTCCATCGACAAGGTATAAATATCGTATACTTTATAGGGCATCTCTACCGGGTAAAAACGTTCCGCAGCAGTGAAGGGATTTTTCTTGACTGACATTGCCAGCATTGGATTAAAATAAACAATATCATCTTCATTAAAAGAATTAATCTTCACACTATACTTTACGCCTACAGGTTGATTCAATAATTTTAATGAATCAATTTCAATGTTATCAATAACGATATCTTCCGCATATTTCTGCTTTAGTGATTTTTTAAATTCATCGGGTGATGTTTTTATCATGCTATTTCTCAGCTCTAGCGATTCGTACAATCCGTAAGTATGTTTAAGATTTCCTTCCAGGGGTCCTTTATCAATATTCGATATAAAAACGTTTGTTGAATTAAACTCCGTTAAAGAATCGGCTCTAAAATATACTGGTGTGGACAGGTCATCAGTAATTTCCCTGGCCTGCCCGTTGTATACCTGTGCAGGTAGGTTTCCAAATGCCAGGTATCGCTCACTGGCATCCAGGTAAAATATGGTATTGTTTATCGAAACTTTTGCAATTACATAATTATACCTGTTCATAAGCGGATAAAATTCATGTGCAACACCATGATCTCTTTCGCTAAGTATTACCGGATTGGCATCAATTTTTTGATTTCTCAACATGGCGATTAACAGTAAATTAATATCACCCACCGAACCACCTTTATTTTTGATGGCATCTTTCAGGCCGGTGGTGTACATGCCGCTTCCGTTACATGTAAAATTTTCCCGCACATAATCATATATTCTACTTGCTTTTTCTTGTTGAGTAGTGGCCCCTTTTATAATTGGATCTACAATATCATCCAGCCAATTGTTAGCTTTATTTATAGGAACACCAAAGTTTTCATCAATTGTTAAATCCCTTGCTACCTGTTCCCAGCTTTCCATATAATTTTTAATCATCGTATTTGGATAAGCTATCTTGTTTAGCTGAAACTCGATTTTTGAAATAGAATTACTCAAGGTGGTTGTATAAGCTTCTTCTTTTAAAGGCGGCGCATTCTTTATTACCCATTTATGATAATCGATCGATCCGTCAACATTGAACCTTTCTACAAGCGGCCGCCCAGTGCCGCTGGCAAAAGAGGATCCCTGCTGGGTTGAGCGCTCTGCGAACGAATAACTAACCCTGGCTTTTTCGGTGGTATTAATAAAATATGGCTGATAACCTTGTGAAAGAATTACAAACTTAAAAAACTCAGGAATGTTTGCTTCATATTGGCTCCAAAGAACAGGGTACTGCCCCTGGAATGTCCATGACTGAAGGTTAAAAAAGAAGTCAGATGTTACCTCATAAGAATATTCAATGATACTCCCCTCCTGGAGAGCTGGAAATGTAAATTTTTTGACGATCCAGTTTTTACTGGACTTTTCTGTAAACACGGATGACTTTGCAACTTTCGTCTCTACTACCTTGCCATTTTCAAGATTGTATGTATAAGCACTTAGATCCGATAATTTTTCCTCCTTGTTATCCCTAACATACAAAGGGATAGTTACCGTAGCAGCATCAAATCCATTTTTATTTATAATTTTTATTCTTGATTTAACAACAAATTTTAAAGAAAAAGTAAGGTCGTTGGTGTTAGCGATGAATTCTGATTTGCCCACTTCTGCAATTACTACTGCATTAGTACTTGAATCAATTAATGGTGAAGTGATGTTAAAATCTTCGGGTGTAACTTTTCCGAATTTAATATTTAACTTGTCTTGTGCAAATAAAATGTTTTGCAGCATGACACTCAGCAGTAAAATTGCGGGAATTTTGGGGCTAAGCATGGGTATTGTTTTGGTAAGCAAAAATTTGGGTAATCGAATATATCAATTAAAACGAAAAAAAATAAAAAACATTGAGGTTTAACGAAAATAAATATTCGCAGGTAGTAAAACAGGTTGCTGCCCGGCTTGGTTTTGATCATTGCGGCATAGCAAAAGCTGTTGTTTTGGATGCGGATGCCCGGCGATTGGAAAGCTGGCTGAACGGGGGTATGCACGGAAACATGACGTATATGGAAAATTATTTTGATATGCGGATTGACCCATCCAAATTAGTACCCGGTGCAAAATCTGTTATCACTTTGCTATTAAATTATTTCCCCATACAGGAGCAAATAACTGGTGCCCCCAAAATTGCCAAATATGCTTTTGGCAAAGATTACCACGAAGTGATAAGAGAAAAATTAAAAGAATTTTTGGCGGAAATAAAATTAAGTATCGGTGAAGTAAATGGCCGTGGATTTGTGGATAGTGCGCCGGTATTGGAAAGAAGCTGGGCACAAAAAACAGGGTTGGGATGGATAGGTAAAAATGGAAATCTTATAAATAAACAAAGCGGAAGTTTCTTTTTTATTGCTACACTGATTGTTGATATTGAACTGGAATATGATGATGCCCATGCAAAAGATTATTGCGGCACCTGCACCAAATGCATTGATAGCTGCCCAACGAATGCCATACTGCCCCATAAAGTTATTGATGGCAGCAAATGCATCTCTTACTTTACCATTGAATTAAAAGATGCATTGATACCCGATGCCATGAAAGGCAAATTTGATAACTGGATGTTTGGTTGTGATGTGTGCCAGGATGTATGCCCGTGGAACCGCTTTAGCAAACCGGCGACTGAAATAAATTTTACACCAATACCCGCAATCTTAAATTTCTCAACAAACGACTGGGAAGAATTAACGGAAGAAAGTTTTAAAACCATCTTTAAAAATTCGCCGCTTAAGCGCAGTAAATTTTCAGGCATCAAACGCAACCTTAGTTTTATTTCAACCAAAAGTTAGTTTTGCTGTTAAGACGTTAGGGCCGATGTGACTTAATAAGCAGTCCTATCTTCTTTTCTATCGGCATGTTAAACATCCAAGATTTAAACGCAGTCCTTCGGACGCCTATTAAATCAAGATGGTATTAGACGCTTTTTATTTCTTTGATACTTCCACGGCTATTTGCTATCCTCATAAAAATTATTTTTTGCCAATGGTTTTCTGAATCATTATACCCAGATAGCCATAGTGACTGTTTTTATACAAGCCTGCATTAGCTATTTTACTTAAACTGAAGCTAAGATCGGGGCCAATGAGAAAAGGATTTTTTGCCTGCCGGGACAACGAAATTAATAAGCCGGCAGACAGGTTAAATTGTGTTTTGTTTAACCGCTCGTTTACATTAGAAGACTGCGCCGATGAGGTATAATTTTGCGGCGCATTTGAACCAAGGAGTTGTGCAATAGAAATACCTGTATGTAAGTAAACAGGAAGCTTATTTTGCTTAGTCAGTTTAAACTGCAACGCAATGGGCAATTCAAGAAAATGGAAATTGTTATTATAGCGCTCACTTGTACGGCTAATAGAACCATTGCTTGAATTAGTAGTGCCGTTGCCTGCGGTGTCATAGGTAATTATCTCGGAAGCATTTATTATAACCGAATTATACATTCTATAATTTAATGCAAACAGAATTTTTGTTTTAGCTGAAATATTTTTTTGAGCAAATAAGCCCACCTTAAATCCTATACCTGGTTGTATAGTTGATGTGGCGTAGATATTACTTACCTGGCCGGAATTGTTTCCCGTTGCCGGGCTGTTGTACGAGTATGATATGTCATTATTACCCGATCCAACTCCTAAATATTCATTGCCGGTGGTGGTGGCCCCAAAAGAAAAATTAAATCCGAGTTGCCATTTGCTTTTTTGCGCTGACTTCGTTGAAGTGATTAGGGCAGTATCTTTTTCATTATCCTTCAAAGTATTCAACGCCATAATACCACTTACAATCATGCCTGTGTCAACATTATCTTTTACAAGGGAGTCTGTTAACTGTCCTGTAATTGCCACATCGTTGCTCTTGGAACTGGTATCTGCAAAAACTGATTTGCCTGGCTCATCTGATACGATTTTGTCATCGACTAACTCTACTGGGTTATTTTTGCTTGCCGCTACACTAATTTTTTGCTTTGTTTCCTGTTGCGGCTTTGCCTCAATATTGTGCACATCATCAATATTATTTGCAAAAGTTTTATTGACAGAGCCATTCTTTTTTATGGGAGGATTTTGTTTTTCGCTATTGACCGGAAATGCATCTCTCTGATGGTCGTTAATTTTTTCTGCATTGGTTTTGTCATTGGTCGAGTCTGTTTCATTCTGTACTGACTCCCCGCCTCTTTGTTTCACAGTATTTGCCGGTTCGTCTATTATCGAAATATTATCACTACCACTGCTTGCCTTTACACTATCAACTCTTGGAGCATTGTTTTTATCGGAAAGAAACTTGCTGCTTCCATGATTGGATGTATAATTAAATAGCATAAAAAAACTAACCCCAACCAATAACAAAGCAAGAAGAATAATGGCAACCCCTCTCCTGTCTTTCTTTCTTTTCGCGACTGCGGCAGCTACATTTTGCCACACTTCCACAGAGGGATCAAACTTTAATCCATCCAGCTTTTTTTGCACCTGCTTTTCAAATTCATTTTCCGGCATACTGTTCTGATTTTGCAACTGAGGAATATTTTTCTATCCACTCTATCAATAAATACCTTGCCCTGGCGTATTGCGATTTGGAAGTGCCATCACTGATACCCAATAACTCACCAATTTCTACATGGGTATACCCTTCAATAGCATATAAATTAAAGATGGTTTGAAAGCCTGTGGGTAACTGCCTGATGAGCTCACCCAACTGCCGGGCATCTAATTGTATTATTGGATTTTCAGCCGACACAGGGTGCAGTGGCATCTCTATAAATACCATCTCTTCCCTGTAGTGTTTGTTTTTCTTTAAATAGTTAAGGGCAGTAGTTACCATAATTCTCCGAATCCAGGCTCCTAATTCACCATTGAATTTATACCTGCTCAAATAATGAAATACTTTTATAAAACCTTCCTGCAACACATCTTCCGCATCGCTAACCGACTTAGTGTAGCGATAGCAAACACCCAGCATCAGGGGCGCAAAATGCTCATACAATTGCCGTTGGGCAACTGGCTTTTGTTTAAGGCAGTCTTTTACCAATGCTGTATAGTCCATCTTGTGCGTTACATTAACCTGACAATGATTTGTTGTAAAGGGTTGCATGGTAACCATCTTCGCTGCGGCGGAGAGTTAACAGCAAAACCAAAAGCTTTCACGGCAGCATACTCATAGATTTTTTTCTATATATGCATTCAGATTATTTAATGCCGCCTCATATCCAGGACCAGATATTTTATCAAGAAAGATAGCATAAAATTTATCCCATGGATACCAATGCAATCTGGTGGTGGTTCTCCACTCTACGTGTACGGACTGAGACGACGGTATTGGCGTAAGGATAATATTATTTTCAATATCATGTTCGCCTTGTGCATGCATCAAAAATTTTATGGAAGAAGAGTCTGATGAGATTAACTTAATAGATACCTTTCTTCCGTGGTGCATTATAATACAACCTGAGTCTTTTCCCATAATAGTAGGAGGGTTCCAATACAATTTCGCTGAATCGACAGTAAAAATCGGATGCCATTTTTTCCAATTATCAAAATTGGCAACTTGCTGGTATACTTTATCAACGGCAGTATTATTTATTACAACTACTCTTGATACATTTACCTTGGAAGGTATTAGCAGAGATAAGAGTGTTATCAAAATAAACAATCCTGCCATACCAAAAAGAAAAGCTTTTATCAAACGCATCATATTATTCCCATTTAAAAACTTTAATAGCTATTGCATATACCACTATGCCCCAAATTAATAAAATTCCAATTTCGGTTTTTACCTCCCACAGACTTTGCCCTTCAAAAGCTACCTGCCTCATGGCTGTATTTAAATGTGTTAGCGGCAGCGCATTTGAGATAGGTTGTAACCATTTTGGAAATACCTCCACCGAAAAAAAAGTGCCCCCGAGCAAAAACTGTGGCAGCGTAAGCAGGTTGGCAAAAGGCGGAATACTGCTGTCGTTTGTGGCAAGGCCACTTACGATAAAACCCAGGCCCATAAACACAATTAATCCGATAAAACTTAAGAACAGCATTTCTAATACTGTTTCAAAACCGTTGATAAGTGTAAAGTCGAAAAGGTATCTTCCCGCAACAATTATTACAATTGCAGTAAGCATTTGAAATATTACTCGTGCCAAACCTTCGCCTAAAACAATATAGGTTCTGCTAATAGGAGTTGCAAAAAAACGCTTTAACACAAGGGTATTTCTTAAATTAAAAAACATAAATGCCACACCAAATACACCCGAGCTTAATAAAGAAAATCCCAATTGACCAGGCAATATGAAGTCGATTGTTTTGTACTCCCGTATTTGTTGCACGTCTCTTGCATAGTCAAAGTCGGGTACTGCATAGGTGGGCCTGTTGGCGTATTTAGCATTGCTTATTTTATTTACAATCCCACTCACCAGTGGCATAAATTGCGGCCACTTATCGTTGCTTGCACTGGTAGTTGTCAAGCTATAGGTATAAGCAGGAATTTCAGTTGAATCTTTTCTAATGTTGAACACGCCGGTGATCTTTCCTTTTACAAGATTGTCGCGTAAATCAGTTTCTTTGGCAAACCGTACTATCTTAATCCTGTTACTGCTGGCCATAGAATCGTACAACGCATTGGTGGTATCGCAATTTTTATCGAGGGCAATTTTGTACACAGGCACACCGCCGTTATTGCCAATGAAACCAAATACCAAAATAAATACAAATGGAAAAACAAAACTAAAAACTACTGCCGAAGGGCTTCTGAAAATGGATTTTAGACTGCCTTTAGTGATGGCCAACATGGCCCTTAACTGACTATACTTTCGCATTAAATATTATTTGAGGGCGTAAAGCTATTTGTAAAAAAGTTTAAAAAAAACTTGAAGTTTTAGACAAGTGACGTATATTTGGGTGACAAATGACGCTACTATGGAAAAGAAAACACCATCAAAAAAAACATCACCTTACACACAGGGCCACAAAGTAACCAATGCAGAAGAACCTGAAGCAATCTATAACAAAAGTGTAAAAATAATTCCGTCCATTAAAGATTTTACTTACAGCGAATTTAAAAAAATTGCAGATAAAACACCTTTTACGCAAGCGGAGTGGGCGTCTATATTGCATGTTAGCGAACGTACGCTGCAACGGTATGCAAAAAATAATGGAAGCTTTGCGCCCATTAATGCTGAAAGGGCTTTGCAAATAGCAGGCGTAATAAATGAAGGAAAAATAACGTTTGGTAAAACTGAATTATTTTACCAGTGGTTAAAACGCAAGCCACTAATGCTGGAAGGCCCTCTTTCTTTTGAATCATTAACCACCGCCCAGGGCATACAAATGGTATTAACGCAATTGGGCAGAATTCAACACGGTATACTTGCATGATTATCTACAGGCTTGCTGCTAAAATGTATAAAGACGACCTGTCGGGTACCGGTGCCAAATTATTTGGCGGCAGGTGGAACTCCGTAGGGTTAGCTGGTTTGTATACCACAGAAAATATTTCTTTAGCAGTGTTGGAAATATTGGTAAGGGTCGGTATGCAAACCATTCCCATAAGCTATCACCTGGTTAAAATAGAAATCCCCGATGCTATACAACCACTGGCCATTTCTATTGGCAAATTAAGAAAAGACTGGAAAGACGACACTGGATATACGCAATGGATGGGTGATGAATTTCTCAGGTCAGCAAATGCATTGATCTTAAAAATACCTTCTGCAATTGTAGACGAAGAAAATAACTTTTTAATAAATCCTAAACATGGCGATTTTAAAAAAGTTAAGATTGTTTCTGTAAGCAAATTTCAATTCGACAAAAGACTCATTTTAAAAGATGAATAAAACCTATCTACTCCTTGGCAGCAATATGGGTAACAGCTTGCAACAATTGTCAACAGCTATAAAGAATATCACCAGGCAGGTGGGCCCTGTTCTTCGAAAAAGCAAATTGTATATTACCGCTGCATGGGGCAATACAAACCAACCCGATTTTTTGAACCAGGTAATAATTGTACAAACAAAATTGTCTGCACAGCAAACCATTGAAATTGTGCTGGGCATTGAAAAAAAAATGGGCCGGGGGAGAACTAAAAAAAATGCACCCCGTATAATTGATATTGATATTTTATTTTTCAACAAAGAAATAATAGCAGAAAAAACCCTTGCTGTACCCCACCCTGAAATTGAAAACCGGCGTTTTGTACTAACGCCACTAAACGAGCTGTCTCCCAATTTTAAACACCCTGCAACCAATAAAAACATTCACCAGCTATTAAATGCCTGTACAGATACACTGGATGTTAAAAAGTTTTAATTGCTTAACTGCTTATTCAACTTATTTTCGGACTCATAAAATATGAAGTACAATTTTGTTACAATAGAAGGAAATATAGGAGCAGGCAAAACTACCCTTGCGCATTTGTTAAGCAAGCAGTTTAATGCAAGGCTGATACTGGAAGAATTTGCAGACAATCCTTTTCTGCCGAAATTTTATGAAAACCAGCAACAATATGCTTTTCCGCTGGAATTGTTTTTTATGGCGGAGCGGTACAAGCAGTTGAAAGACCTGCTGCAAACAAAGGATATGTTTCAATCTGTTACTATCTCCGATTATCTTTTTACCAAATGCCTTTTGTTTGCCAAAGTAAATTTACCCAACGAGGAATTCAGGTTGTTTCAAAAATTATTCGACATTGTCAATCCCCAGATTGCGCAACCCGACATATTAATCTATTTACATTCGCCTGTACACAAATTGCAACAAAATATAAAAAAACGCAATCGCCTTTACGAGCAGGGCATTGCCAACGAATATCTTTTTTCGTTGCAGG
>JBGSIG010000385.1:0-17538 GCA_041742655.1 Ferruginibacter sp.
GTTATGGATGGAACCTAAGTGGCACCAACGAGCAGGTACTTAAAGAGCTGGACAATAAAATTCAGTTGAAATATTTACTGGAAGCCTATAAATTATTTCCGGGCAAAGACAGTTTCTTTCTAAAAAATAATTTTATCAATAAACTAGCTGGCAATGATGCTTTAATGCAACAGGTAAAGCAGGGCAAAACCGAAGCAGAAATACGAAAAAGCTGGGAGCCTGCTTTGAATGATTTTAAAAAAATCAGGAAGAAATATTTATTGTATAAAGACTTCACTACTTCTATTTTATAAAATCTGATCTTATTAAACGAAGCTAAAAAATTTGATTTATTTAAAATGATTGAACAGAAACTAAAGACATTCAATACCGATAAAACAGCATTTTTTCCAATAAAAGAAAATATAGCATTGCGGATTGTATTTATGGGTACTCCCGAATTTGCTGTAGCATCTTTAGATAAACTTATAGAGGCAGGATGTAATATTGTGGGGGTTATTACTGCTCCTGATAAACCCGGAGGACGCGGCATGGAGCTGCAAACAAGTGCCGTTAAAAAATATTCAGTTGAACAAGGCTTGCACATTCTGCAACCAGAAAAATTAAAGAACCCCGATTTTTTAGAGGAACTAAAATCTTTAAATGCCGACATACAAATTGTGGTGGCCTTTAGAATGTTACCCGAAGTAGTTTGGAATATGCCGCCGATGGGCACCATCAATTTACATGGATCTTTATTACCACAATATCGTGGTGCAGCGCCCATTAACTGGGCCATCATTAATGGCGAAAAAGAAACCGGTGTTACTACCTTTAAACTTCAGCATGAAATTGATACCGGTAATATTTTATTACGGCAAAAAATCGCAATCGCAGATGACGAGACTGCCGGGGAAATACACGACCGTATGAAAATAATTGGGGCTGATTTGCTTCTAAAAACTATTGTTGAGTTGGGGAAGGGGAATGTTGAGGAGCAAGTTCAATCGGCAATGGTGAATGGTCAATGGCCAATGGTCAATGCTGAATCGTCAATAAAAGAGCTTGGTGAATTGAAAGAACTTTCTATTCCTGATAATCAAGTTGCATTAAAACATGCACCAAAAATATTCACAGAAACCTGTAAAATAAACTGGACAAAATCAATGGACGAAGTGTACAACCTTATTCGTGGGTTATCGCCATATCCTACAGCTTTTACTTTTTTAGAAGAGAAGAAGTTGAAAGTTTATAAGGTAGATAAGGTGGATAAGGTACCCACCATTTTGCCAGGAGAATTTGAAACAGACAAGAAAACATTCCTTCGGTTTGCCTGCGCCGATGGCTATATTTCCATTAAGGACTTACAATTAGAAGGTAAAAAGAAAATGTTGATTGAAGATTTCCTGAGAGGCTGGCGCTGGGTTTAAAACACAAACAATATCCCCATTTCACCTTTATCTTTGCAGCATGTTAACCATTAGCCATCGTGGACAGCAAATGCCACCTTCACCTATTCGAAAATTAGTACCCTTTGCAGAAGCTGCTAAAAAAAGAGGTACTAAAGTATATCATCTTAATATTGGCCAGCCCGATATTGAAACACCAGCGCAAATTTTAGATGCTGTACGAAACAGCGATTTTAAAGTGCTGGAATACAGTCATAGTGCGGGCAATGAGAGTTACCGAAAAAAACTGGTGAAGTACTATGCTAAAGTTGGCATAAATGTAACTGCCGAAGAAATTATCATTACCACTGGCGGAAGCGAAGCCATTTTGTTTGGATTTCTGGCTTGCATGGATGTAGGCGATGAAGTAATTATTCCTGAACCTTTTTATGCCAATTATAATGGTTTTGCTGTAGAAGCAGGCGTGGTGGTAAAACCAATCACTTCTTCAATAGAAACAGGTTTTGCTTTACCGCCTATTGAAGATTTTGAAAAAGCAATTACTCTCAATACAAAAGCAATTATCATTTGCAATCCCAATAACCCGACAGGCTATTTATATAGCAAGGAAGAAATGGAGGTGTTGAAGCAAATTGTGATTAAGCACAATCTTTTTTTATTTTCTGATGAGGCATACCGTGAGTTTTGTTATGAAGGCACACACACAAGCGCTATGCATTTGACCGGTGCCGATGACAATGTTGTTTTAATGGATACTATCAGCAAAAGATACAGTGCCTGTGGCGGAAGAATAGGTGCGTTGGTTACAAAAAATGCTTCACTACTGAATGCAGTAATGAAATTTGCACAGGCAAGATTAAGCCCGCCCACCTTTGCACAAACTTTAGGAGAGGCTGCCGTGGATTTACCGGATGATTATTTTAACACTACTAAAGCCGAATATAAAAACCGAAGAGATACCATAGTAAAAAGATTAAATAATATCCCTGGTGTATTTTGTCCCAACCCCGGTGGCGCTTTTTATGCAATAGCCAAATTACCCATTGATGATGCAGATGCCTTTTGCCAGTGGCTGCTGGAATCTTTTAATCACAATGGTGAAACGATAATGCTTGCTCCCGCAACAGGATTTTATGGCACCACTGGTTTAGGCAGGCAGGAAGTTCGCCTGGCTTATGTGCTCAATACATCAGCAATTAATGCAGCCATGGACTGCCTTGAAAAGGCATTGGAAATATACCCTGGAAGAACTTTGTAAACTGTAAGTACGCAAAGAAGTTTTTTATGGCAATTAGAATTCAATTTTTCTTCAGAAATTCGGACCATTAGTTATATATCTCTTTACTATTATATATTTATTTGGCCAGTATTTTCTCAAAAAAAATGCATGTCGCACCGTTTTAATAAATATTTTACCTCTTTCCCTATTTTATACTCAACTTTGTTGCCCAAAACAATTGATTATGAAAAAAATAGTTTTCCTAGTAAGCTTTCTTTTTTGCAACTGCTTACTCTTTGGGCAACAAATATTTAATATTAAAATAACTGATGCAAAAACAGGGGCCCCTTTAGCCGGTGCATCCGTAAAAATAAAATCCAGCAGCAAAGGAGTTATCTCAAATAGTGAGGGCATTGCGAACATAGAGGCCACCACAAATGATATTCTACAAATAAGCAATATTGGCTACGATTTGCAAAATATTACCCTTACTAACGAGTTGCAGGTTTTAGTAAAAATGAAAGATGCTTCGGTGGATCTTGGCGATGTTGTGTTATTGGGAACAAGGGGTGCGCCGCGGGCTAAGATAGCAACGGCCGTACCAATAGACGTGATTAAGATAAACGAGGTAGGATTACCGACTGCAAAAATGAATCTTACGTCTGTACTAAATATGGCTGCTCCTTCTTTCAATTATAATAAGCAAAGTGGGGCAGATGGTGCAGATCATATTGACCTTGGTTCATTGCGTGGCCTTGGGCCCGATCAAACGCTTGTACTGGTAAATGGCAAACGCCGCCACCAGACTGCTTTTGTAGCGCTTTTTGGTACGAGGGGCAGGGGGAACTCAGGGGTGGATTTAAACGGATTTCCGCAATCGGCTGTTGATAGAATTGAAATATTAAGAGATGGTGCTTCGGCGCAGTACGGGTCAGATGCAATAGCAGGTGTAATAAATGTTATTTTAAAAAAAGACATCGATCATTGGACAATAAATACCGGCTGGTCTGGGTATTACGACCCGCATTACAATACCTACCAAACAAGGGAGACCAACCAATATTATTACAGCCAGCCAATTGATGGCAATACTTTTGCCCTGAATGCCAACAATGGTTTAGCGCTGGGTAAAAAAGGCGGGTATATTAATTTTTCCATAGATCTGCTAACCCTATCAAAAACATTTAGGCAGGTTGCAGATACAAACCTTGCAGCAACCACCGATGCACTTCCTGCCAATACCGGCCGCAGGTCGTATGGTGATGGTTCTGTGGCTACCGCAGGCGCCATGTATAATATGGAACTACCGGTTGGCACAACCAGCAACACAACTTTTTATTCATTTGGCGGGTATAATTATAAAGCTTCTGATGCATTTGCCTATACAAGAAATTTAAGTGCAAGGCCTGATCGTTTCCCTATAGACGCTACTGGTGTTCCCATATTTGTTCCCAGCATAATGCGCACAACCAACTATGATGGCCCTGAAGTATATTACAACCCACACATACAAACAAAAATAAGTGATGGTTCATTGGCTTTAGGACTACGAGGTAAAATGAGCGACGACTGGAACTGGGATTTAAGTAATACATTGGGCAGAAATAATTTTCATTATTTTGGCGATCAGACATTTAACGCATCCATGATTGGCAATACCACCAAAACACATTTTGATGATGGTGGTTTTAATTTTCTTCAAAACACCTTCAACCTCGATTTTAGCAAGTCGTTTAATTCATTTGCTGAAGGGCTTAACCTTGCCCTTGGCACTGAATACCGTTTTGAGCGTTACTCAATTTACGAGGGCGAAGAAGCTTCGTACGCAGCATACCCCAATAATTTTGGACAGGCTCCGGGGGCACAGGGTTTTCCGGGCTTTAGCCCCTCCGATGCCATTATCGCTACCCGCTCCACAGAAAGTATATATGCAGATATAGAATTGAATGTTACAAAAAAGTGGTTACTGGATATGGCTCTGCGTTTTGAATACTATTCAGATTTTGGTTTTGTAAATACGTCAAAAATTGCAACACGATATACAATTGCAAAAAACTTTAATGTAAGAGCGTCTATAAGTACCGGGTTCAGGGCACCTTCGTTACAACAAATTAATTTCAACAACACCCTAACCTCCTTTAGCGGTGGCGAACTGGTTCAATCTCTTATTTCAAGAAATGGAAGTCCTGTTACCGAATCTGCCGGTATCCCCGCCCTCACTGAAGAAACTTCTAACAATGCAAGTATTGGTTTTGCATGGAAACCAATGAGAAATTTAACCATTACTGTTGATGGTTACGCAATAAAGGTCATGAACAGAATTGTATTATCCGGGCTATTCACATCCTCAGATACTACTTTGCCGCCGGCCTTAATCGCTAATTTAAATGCGGCAAATGTTGCAACAGCACAGTTTTTTGGCAATGCCGTTAATACCACCAATTTTGGTTTGGATATCGTAATAGATTACACCAAAAAATTTACCAATAACAGCGGTATTAAAGCTTTACTGGCCGGTAACCTGCAGCACATGACCGTAAACCAGGTGAACATACCCCCGACCTTAAATACAAGTTACCGGTTGCAAAAAACTTTTTTCAGCGACCGTGAAGAAGCGTTTTTGTTGGCCTCGGCGCCGAAGGCAAAATTTAGTTTAAACCTGGAATATAATATTGATAAATTTACCGTCGGTACCAACTTTATCTATTTTGGAAAAATGCAATCAAAAGGGTTTGGATGGACGGGTTACGCGGATTTATATAATACAGGATTACCGGGCGATCCACTTATTTCCGGGAGCTTTGCCGGGATTGATCCTTACGTTGATGAAGACAAATATTTGGATGCAAATTTTGTAGGAAACGGCGTAAATATTTTACCTGAAGTATTCAACTATAGTCCTAAGGTGTCGACAGATATATTCATGTCGTACAAATTCTCTAGTTCGATAAGCCTGTTTTTGGGGGCTGATAATTTATTCAATGTTCATCCGGATTTTGCGTCTGTATCGGCTTCAAGACGTCAGTCGCCCGACAACGAAACAGGTGGCGCCTGGGAATCAGTACAAATGGGTTTTAACGGAAGAAGGTTGTTTACTAAACTTGCTTTTAACTTTTAAGAAATATTTTTTTGCCGATGAGTCGGTAAGTCGTTTTTAAGAAACGAAAAATGATCTGCCGGTTCAACGGCAAAAATTCAATATTAAAAATACCATTCCCGCAAATCTTATAAAGTGAATGATGATAGTTTTATTCTACCAGGAGTGTTTGACCATTACCTGACTATAGTAACAGTGCCCTTTAATAATCCTGGTGGCTGACTGAGAGATATCTGGTAAACATAAGTGCCTATTGGGGCAGGCGTTCCTTTGTAAGTGCCATCCCATGGCGTGCTTGTATTTTTACTCTGAAAAACTATTTTGCCCCACCGGTCAAAAACCACCACATCAAAACTTGAAAAAGCACTTAACGCCGGAATTCTCCAGGTATCATTTAACCCATCTCCATTCGGAGTAAATGCAGATGGCACATAAATATTCTTATACCAGAATACATGCATGGTGTCTGCGGCACTTCCGCATCCATTGGAGGAAACGACTTTTAAAACATAATTTATATCTGAAGGTGGATTTACAACCGGCTGTAAAATTTGGGGATTGTCCATATAAACCGGGGGCGACCAGGAGTATGTGATCGACTGCCCGGTAGCGCTACCGGACAATGTTACTGTATTACCCTGAATAATGGCTTTGTCGGGCCCTGCATTAGCAGTCGGAGTTTCATCAACCGTCACCATAACGGAGGCTGTATCAGAGCAGGCCACCTGGTTAGTAACCGTTACCACGTAGAGTGTGGAACTTAAAGGCGAAGCGATGGGATTGCCTATAACGGACGATGACAATGCTGCAACGGGTGACCAGGAATAGGTGCTTCCTCCGCTACTCACCAATTGAACACTTTTGCCAGAACAGATAGTTATTTTAGAAAATGTAGTTGCTGCCACGGGTGCAGGCTTAACATTGACAACAGTAGAATCTGTATTAATGCAACCATTGTTATCTGATACTAACACGTAGTACTTGCCCGCCTGGGTTTGCATTACCGCATTAATGACAACAGAAGAACCGGAATCCGAAAAATTATTGACCCCAGTCCATATATATTTTGATCCCCCTGTTGCGGTTAAAGTCAATGCAGTGTTTTCACAAACCGGGCCGTTGTTGACCGCTGTTGTAGCGGGATTTGCATTTACCTGCACCAGAACCGGCAGCGAAAAAATTCCACATTGTGGCGAATCTTCATTGCCAAACTCAGTCGCCCTTACGCGAAAAAAATACTTACCGACAGAAGTTGTTGCAGGAAAATTCTGTGTATAGGAAGTAGCACTAGCACCGGGTATGTCTGACCAAATGCCATTTATATTTTGTTGCCATTGAAAAACCGGATTACTAAAACCAGGTGGAGAAACAGTACAAGAAAAATCAAGTGATTTAGCTACGCCATCGCAAAGCTGCACAGAATCTGAATTTGTGCCCGCAACTGAGAGCGTCAATTTTGGCCCACAGGGCCTGAAAGTGATATCATCCAATGCGAGGTCGTTACCGCATCCCCCGGGTGCATTGTTAAAGATTCTCAAAACCACATCCGAGACACCTGATGGCGTAGTAAAGTAAAAACCAAATTGTTGCCATACAGGCGAAGATTGAGAGGGAATATTGCCGGAATTATATGACTGCAAAATTGCGCCATTTTTTTCCTCGATGTTAAAAGTAATATTTGGGTCAATTCGGGCACCACATGTCGACTGAAGAGAAAACACGTTTGCGACCCACGCCGCAAATTCATAAGTGGTGTTTCCGCACAAGCCCTTTACAGTATCCAGGTAAAATGAACTTGGCTCATAGGACGCATTTACCAACATAAAGTATCCATTGGGATCACCGGTATGATCTTGATTTAAAGTATACCAGGTGCCCCCAAAACAGTCCGAAGTGCTATTTCTAACTGCGTAAAAACCATCATTGGGACAATCATAAGAAGCATAACCGTAGGTAGTAGTAGCCGCTGACAATGGCGGCCCCGGGTTGCTACCACTTCCAAAAGTTATATTAACGATTGGATCGCCTAAACTTCCCTCGCAAAGCTGAGCAGTTAAATTTTGGCAATCAACAATAAAAAAAAAGAGGATAGCAAAAATCTTACAAACGTTTCTCACTTACAATAATCATTTTTGTGAAGATACTGATAAAAGTTTTTAGGAAAATTTACTGTATTGATACGTATAAATTAAATGGCAATCAGCGCCCTCCCGTAATTGCACGTATAGGTAACCGTAAGTGAAATGTTTTCATAACAACTTTACCTATTTTGCAATGGCCACTCCCACAAAAGAATCGGCAGTACCATAGTACAAATACCATTTGCCCTTGAAATAAACAAGGCCTTCAGAAAAAATGGTGCCCGCTTTATATTGTCCTGTTACCTCGTGTGGCAGTGTGGGCTTTAATAAACAGCTATCCGTTCTAAACACAATTTTCTCCATATCATTTATATCAAACACTACCTCACCCACTGAATAGGTTCCTTTTGGAAGCAGCGGATCGGCTTTTTCATCAGTGGCATTTTTACCATTGTATATCAATAGAATTCCCTTGTCAGTTATTAATGCGGGAGGACCACATTCTGTAAGATCGCTGTCAAATTTTCCCGGCCGGGTTATCATTGCCTTTTTCAATTCACCCTTTTCATCCAGCAAAGGATACCAGTCAGAAAGATTAGTCGACCATGCAAGATTTACAAAAGTCTCTCCCCAATACATCCAATACTTCCCATTTATTTTCTTCAATATTGGTCGGCCATTTTTCATGCCGGTAATCATCGAAGCAGATTTGGAGGCCTTATTTAAGAATTTGCCATTATATGCTGCAGCAAACGCAGGCCCTTTCTTTTCCCAATGAAATAGGTCTTTCGAAACAGCAATGGATAAACGCGGCACATCATAGTTCCATGCTGTGTAAGCCATTACATATTGCCCGTCTTCGGTTTCTACCACCCTGGGATCTTCACAACCACCTGGATAATCATATTTTTTGAATTTGCTTTCATCGGGATGCAGCACCGGTGTAGGGAAATTTTTAAAATTTATTCCATCATCGCTAACGGCGATGCCTATCCGCGAAGTTCTTCCACCCAATATTGCGGCAGGGTTATCTTCACTGCGGGTAAGCAGGTACACTTTACCGTCTTTAACGATAGCTGCGGGATTAAACACATCGGCTTTTTGCCATCTTGCATTTTCCTGTTTTAAGGAATCGTAAAATACTAATGTGGAATCTGCTCTTAAGATTGGATTCTCGGCAGGTTTGTAAAATGAAGATAAGTCACTCAGTTTTGCAGTCTGTGCAAACGCGATAGATGGTAAAACAACTATCAACATACAATACATTCGCTTTTTCATAAGCAGCCTTTAAATTCGTTTAATGTAGACCCAATGTACTCTATGTTTATGACATAGGTGTTATAATATCATTACTGCTGTTCCCGCTATAATTAGGAATGCTCCAATGGCTGTTTTAATGGTCAATGCTTCTCCTAAAAAAAACACTGCTAAAATAATAGTTAAGGCTACACTTAATTTATCTACCGTTGCTACCTGGGAAACTTTTCCTATTTGCAACGCCTTAAAATAAAACAACCACGATAAACCTGTAGCGATGCCTGAAATCACCAGAAAAATAATATTATGTCTTGATAAAGTTGATAACCCTTTTGCCTCTCCCCTTGCCAATACTACACCCCATGCTATCATTAATATGATAATCGTGCGTATGGCAGTTGCCAAATTGGAATTTACATTTGTAACTCCCACTTTTGCAAAAATTGCAGTAAGCGATGCGAAAAGCGCCGATAACAGAGCATAAATCCACCACATAAATGAATATTTTGGATGATTAAATCAGGATCTGGCTGCAATCTAATTTTTAAATAAGTAATAGTGTGTAATATCTACTCTTATATATTTTAGACGAAATGCAAAAAATGGTCTGAAAATGGTTGCTATTTCCAAAGACCGCACAAGTCATTTTTTTGGAGATTTTTTTATCGCCACAAAATAATTGATCGCCAACACAATTATTAATATTGCTAAGCCAAAAAATTCTCTTGATTCTTCAATCCATGGTTGCTCGGCTTTCATAGTTTCCGCAATATTTTCTGCATGGTGCAACTTAAGCCAGTCGAGCAATCCATTTGAATCAAATATTTTGTACACTGCATAAATAGCATACACTACTATGCCTAATAAATAGGCTTTAACAAAATATTGCTGACTAGCTGCCAACCAGCATAAAATAGCAGTGTACATATAGATGGGAACCCACACATATGGATCAGCATCGTTATATTGTAACGCAGCGAATACAATGAAGAGAAAGCAAAAAATAATATTAAAGACTTTCATGGTAATTAATTGCTGGTTCAAATAAATTTTTCAGACTAGCACCTTTTGTATTATGCAATATAAAACATTAAAATTGTTCTGTAAACCCGATGAAATATGAAAAGTATTAGGTTGTTAAAAAATTAAAAGGCAACGACAATGCCATTGACCTAAAGCAATTATCTTTTTATGAGCGTACTTTTTTAGATGTTACGTCGAAAATTTGGGCTTAAAGAGACTCCTCCATTTCTACATATTATTGTTTCAAAATAGCCACTGAAGCTATTGCAAGTTGCGTTCTTACTTTATATTTTTGTTGCCTCACTTTAAAACATTTCATATGAAAATAAAAACTCTGCCAGCGGCAATTGCATTAATTATGCTTATAACCATTGGCCCAAAAAACCTGGCCGGGCAATCCACTTCCGGCATAACTATTACCAAATTTAACCTTAAATCCACCTTAGAAAATATGGGTTTTGAAACAAAAGACCTTGGCGCTGATTCTTACCAGATAACACTTAACCAGGGCACAATTGTGCCCATGTCTGTTTCACTTAGTAAAGATGAGTCAAGGATATGGCTTATCACTTTCTTTGGAGACAGAGTGCTTGCCAATCTCAGTTCCGAAAAACTCATAAAATTGCTACAATCTAATTGGTCTACCGGGGTCTCGTTCTTCGTACTCAATGGCAATAAATTAGAAATGCTTCACCCCGTCGAAAACAGGAATGTAACACCGGTTTTACTTAGAAAGGAAATTGAAAGCCAGGCAAGAAGTGTGGCAAATACCGAGTCGTTATGGGCTGATAAGAATAAGTAATAAGTTGGGTTTTGTCAATAAAGGAGAAAAATTTACAACACTGAGCGGCGGATATGAATCCAATGCTCAGTGTTGTAATGTTTTTATAAAATCCCTTCCAATGCCGGTTTTCAACCACTTCTCAAATTCCAGTGCTTCGCTTTTATGCTCAAATTGCTTTGTATAGATTAATTTCCAAGGCCTATATTTTGATGTCCAATCATTACCAAGTTCATTGTGCGATAATAATCTTTGCCCAAGATTAGTGGTAAATCCTGTGTAATGTTTTTGATGATTTTCTGAAAATAATATGTAGACCGTAAATTTCATGAAACTAAAAACCTTGTAGGCTCGGGTAAAAACAGAAATACCCTGCATAATACAGGGTACTTTTTGTATCGGGAAGCAGACTTGAACTGCCGACCTTCGGGTTATGAATCCGATGCTCTAACCAGCTGAGCTACCCCGACATATTTTTTACTCTTCCCCTAAACATCACGATACCCCGACATTTAGGGGTGCAAATATAGGCGTTTTTGTGAAAAGCTAAACGCTTAGCTCTCTAAAAGTTGTCTCAATCTTTCCAAAACTTTATCTGCATTTGGTAACATGGCTTTTTCCAATAATGTATTCATGGGTACCGCCGGTAAATTTAATGCTCCTAAAACTTCTACAGGCGCATCTAAATAATGAAAACAGGCCTTAGATATCCTCCCCGCTAAAGCTTCTGAAAAAGAATTATTCTGTTGCTCTTCTGTAACAATTAAACACTTTCCGTGGGCTTTAACCGTCGCAAAAACCAGTGTTTCATCTAAGGGAAATAAAGTACGCAAGTCGACTATTTCTACAAGGCCGGGCAATTTTTTTGCTGCTGCTTTTGCCCAATATACCCCCATGCCATAAGCAATTACGCAACAGGTTTCACCGTTTTCAATACGTTCCAAATCGGCTTGTAAAACTATGTTTGCTTTGCCTAGGGGAATAACATAATCTGCGGACGGCTCCACTGATTTGGCCTCTTCTGTGCCGGGTACTTTACCCCAATACAATCCTTTATGTTCCAGCATTATTACCGGGTTGGGGTCTAAAAAAGCCGCTTTTAATAAGCCTTTCATATCGGCTGCATTGCTGGGATAAACAATTTTAATTCCTTTAATGGTCAGCAAGGTACTTTCTATACTACCGCTGTGATAGGGCCCTCCCCCCCCGTAAGCACCGATAGGTACACGTATAAGCGTTTGCACAGGAAATTTGCCGCAACTGAGGTAGCAACTTTTAGAAATTTCAGTTACCAACTGGTTGAAGCCGGGATATAAATAATCCGCAAACTGTATTTCCACAATAGGCTTAAGGCCCACGGCACTCATGCCTACAGTTGAGCCAACAATATATGCCTCTTGTATTGCAGTGTTGAAAACCCGATGATCGCCAAACTGTTCTGCTAAAGTTGCTGTTTCCCTAAAAACGCCACCCAGCCTTCGTCCTACATCTTCTCCATACAAAACAGCTTCCGGATAGGCTTCCATTATTTCCCTTATAGCAAACAGCGCTGCATCTACCATCAATATTTTTTCTTTGCCAGCCGGGCTTCTTTGTCCTCTTTCTTCATTAACTGCAGCAGGTACAAAAACAAAATCGTCAACATTTGTAATATCGGGCTCCCCTGCTGCTACCGCATCGTTAAATTGCTTTGAGGTTGCTGCAATTAGTTTTGTTTCTATAAGTTGTACCTCAGATTCTGTGACGCCTGCTTGTAAAAGTGTTGATCTTAATTTGGGCAGAGGATCGTTGCTATTTTTCTTTGCCCAATCTTCGGTTGACCGATAAGATTCTTTTCTCACGCCACTTGTATGATGGCCAAGTAAAGGAACGGTTGCGTGAACAAGAAATGGACGGCGTTGTGTTCTTACCTCATTTACCACATGCTGCATGGAGATATAACTTTCACTAAAATCGCTGCCATCAATGCTGATGCTTTTGATACCGCCAAAGCCTTTAATATATTCAGCGGCGTTAGTAGTTCTGGCCTCACGGGCCGTTACACTAATACCCCAATTATTATCCTGCACTAAATAAATAATTGGCAACTGATGCAAGGCGGCAAATTGAAATGCTTCGCTTACCTCGCCTTCTGTAACTGCGGCATCCCCCATCGAACAAATAACAATTCCGCCACCGGCCTTTTCAGTTGAGCCTGCCTGAACAGCCGAAGCCTGGCCAAAAAGCGGTGTTCCTTTGCTTTCCATTATTTCTATATACTTCAACCCCTGGGCAATACCGGTTGTAGGAATTGCCTGCATACCAGTGGCGCTGCTTTGATGAATAATGGTTGGCTTATCGCTTCCCTTGTAGTTAGGATGGGAATAATATTCCCTGCCGCCCGTGAAAATGTCGCCGCCTTTTGCCAGTAACTGCAACATTAATTGATAAGGTGAAAATCCCAGGCCCAGTAATAAACTTTCGTCCCGGTAATAGGGACTTACATAATCGCAAGGTAATAATTGAAATGCAGTGGCCAATTGAATGGCTTCGTGGCCTCTTGAAGTGGAATGTACATATTTGCAAATGGGCCTGTTGGCTTCATAAACATCTGCCATAGTTTTAGCAGTAAACATTAATTCATATGCCTTTAATAAAACATCGTTGCTGACCATTTACCAAAAATAGAATAAATGGGTGATCTAATATTTTTAAGAATTGCCGGCAAGGCGGTTAGACAGTTAGACGGTAAGCAAAAACTAAATGCCTAAAATTAATAATAGCCGTGGAGGCATCAGTACATTAAGTAAAAAAACATTCCACATGCAAATGACAAAAACTGAATAGAAATAATATTGGTCGTTTTGACGTAAAGTGAAAAACGTCTTAACGTCTCACCGGCAAAATTAAGTAATAGCGGAGAACAGTTTAGAGATTGAACTGAAAGTAAATAAAAACGTCTTTGAATCTTAGTGGCAAAAAATTGCCTTTATTTTATTTCCATCTTTAACAGCATTTCCTTTTCGATAAATGCCTCCAGGTCATCACCTACAACACATTCGCCTACGCCGGCGGGTGTTCCGGTAAAAACAAGGTCGCCAATGTTTAAAGAAAAATAATTAGAAACATGAGAAATAATATAGTCGAAACTAAATATCATCTGGCTGCTGTTTGCCTGCTGTACCAACTCTTTATTTTTATAAAAACTAAAGTTTATGTTCTTTTTATTAAGGGCGGGAGTTACATCCATAAATTTTCCTACGGCCGCCGAATTATCAAATGCTTTAGCTTTTTCCCATGGTAAGCCTTTTGCTTTCAGATCATCCTGGATATCCCTGGCAGTGAAATCAATACCTACGGTAATGGCATTGTAATAGTTTGTAGCATGCCTTTCCTGTATATATTTTCCGTTTTTGCAAACTCTCAATACAAGTTCACATTCGTAATCAAGCTGATTGGTAAATTCAGGATAGTAAAAAGGCGTATGACTCTGCAGCAGCGCACTTTTTGGCTTCATGAAAATTACGGGCTCGTCAGGTATTTCATTGCCAAGCTCTTTGGCATGCGCCGAATAATTTCGGCCTACACAAATTATCTTCATTGTTTTTAAATATTAGGATAGGCGGGTTTAGAAAGCGAATATAAACAAATCAAATTAACAAAACAATTATGTATAAACTTATACAGAATTTGGCTTTATCGAAAGTTTATTTACTTCACTCATAGTTTGTTCAATACCAATAGTGGCAAATTTTTCAATTACTTCTATGCATTTATCAACCTTTAGTTGTACCGTGGGTAGCTCGCTTTTTAACCATTTACTTAACACAAAATCGGCCTGCCCTCCCTTTGGATAATTATTACCGATGCCAAAGCGCAATTTTGGATAACTATCAGTGCCTAAAATGTTTTGAATATCTTTTAATCCGTTGTGCCCTGCATCACTACCAGCAGGGCGCAAACGAAGTTTGTCTACCGGCAGTGCCAGATCGTCTACAACAGTCAGCGTATTTTCCAGTAAAATTTTTTCTTTATCTACCCAGTATTTAAAGGCCCGGCCACTAAGGTTCATATATGTAGTAGGGCAAATACACACAAATTGTTTTCCCTTCCACTTTACTTCAGCAACATAAGCCAGCCTATCAACTTTAAAAGTACCGGCATGTTTTTGTGCAAAGGCATTTACAACATCAAAACCAATATTATGGCGGGTATTGGCGTATTCGTTGCCGATATTACCCAAACCTATGATTAGAAATTTAGACATGATTAACCGCGAAGGTAAAATAAATGCCTGTTCTGTCAGTTAGCTTTACCAATTAATTAAAAAAACGTAAGGCTCTACCTTTTAGTATGCCGTTACGTTTAATTTAGGAGTTGCAATTAAAATAAGTTCCCTTAAAATTGAAATGTTTTTTATGCCTTAGTAGTTCGGTTAGATTTAAAAATTTTGCTAAGTATATTTAGAGCACCTAATTTAATAGACTCCGAATTTTTTGATACTACGTTTACCAGGCCGAGTTCCACTGCGGTTATAATTAACTTTTTTACAATACCCGTTGACTTTCCGATTAGGGATTTTGATAAAAGTCCAGTACCCAGTCCAGCGGCGGTACTTACAATAGACTCCACTGCGGCAGGCGATTCAACTAAATTACCTAATGTGCTTTTTAAAAGATTAACCGGCTTTATGCTTTCATAGGCCACATGAAAATTGTCAATGAGCTTATCTCTACCCTCTTTTTCCTGGTATTCTAATTGCTTAATAGCAGACTTAAGCTGTAATGAATTATTAATCTCCATATTTTTTCAATTAAGCATTTTTTTTACAATCATGTCGTTGAATGGTCCTTTCAACCATTTACGTTTAAAACCAAATAATATAACTGCCAGCACTGTATAAAAACCACCCACTGCAAAAAAGCCATATCCAATATGCCCCATCAACCTGCCAAGCCAAATAGCCAGTCCAATATTTAGTAAAATGATGCCAAAAGTTGCTATTAGCAAAATAACCAACCCCACGGTAAGCGAAGAAATGATGTCAGAAGACTTGTCGATCGTTTTTAGTCTTAATAAATCTATCCTTGTCTCCACGTAATCATTTACACTCTCAAATAAATCTCCAAAAGCATTTGGCTCATTTTCCATTTTTATGATTTTATTTATTGGCCCCAATATAAAGTAGTTGAAGTGGGAAGTAGAAAACCGATTGACAACAAAATAGTCATTTCCTGAATTTAGATTATCTACTGCTAGCTCATGAGCTAACCTTTTCCATCACACAACAAGTGTTTAAAAGTTTTATTTAGCGCTTAAGAAAGGGAATGTTTTATTTTTGCTTTACCCTCTGCAAGTTTATCCATCCCATGTTCAATTGCATCTTCTGTATCATTTTTCGCTTTTTCAATTTCATCTGCAATACCATCAACAAGGTCATTTATTTTTGACTTTAAAGAATCCTTTAAATCTGCGCCTTTTCTACGTATTTTTTCTCTGGTCGCCTCACCTTTTTCCGGGGCAAATAATATTCCTAATACTACGCCGGCTGCAGCCCCAATTAATACTCCTGTTAGAATTTTTGAAGAACTCATTGTTTTTAGATTTTAAGATTTTGAAAATTTGTTTTATGCGATAAACCCAAAATAATGCCAAGGTATTTTGAATGTATATAAGTCAATTGACAACTGAACTTTAAATGAATACTAATTTGCAAGTGTAAATTTGCAAAAAAAATCTCACTATTGAGGAAATAATTACCCGGCTAAAACCAATATAGTAAATTCGGATATTTGCTGCTCTGACGCTGCTGTTAAAAGCAAGGCATAAAAAACTAAATCAAGAAATCCCGAACTCATCATTCCTGCAGATAATTCATCAATCTATTCGATAAGTTTGAAATCTGCCTCTTTTACATCCCTGCTATTGCCACCTATAAAAATCTTAAAATCTCCCGGCTCTGCTACAAATTTGAGATCACTGTTATAAAATTTTAGATCCTCAATACTTATGGAGAAAGTAATTTTCCTAGATTCACCCGCTTTCAATTCCACTTTCTGAAAACCTTTTAATTCCTTTACCGGGTGAGTAGTAGATCCCACAATATCCCTGAGGTATAACTGCACAACTTCTTTGCCGGTAGTGTTACCAGTATTTGTAAGTGTAACACTGGCTGTTAAAGCCTCGGTGGCCTTGATGCTTTTATTACTTAATGTTATATCGCTGTAACTAAAAGTTGTATAACTTAAGCCATAGCCAAAAGGATACAACGGGTCATTAGACACATCTAAATAATTTGATCTAAATTTTTGAAACCACTTTCCTTCCCCCAGAGGACGTCCGGTATTTTTATGGTTGTAGTAAAGTGGAATTTGCCCAACATTTTGAGGAAAGGTTGTACTCAATTTTCCCGACGGATTTACATTGCCAAACAATACATCTGCAATAGCATCGCCAGCTTCGGTACCTCCAAACCAAACGTTTAAAATAGCCGGTACGTGTTCATTTTCCCATTTCAATGTAAGAGGCCGACCGGTAAATAAAACCAACACTACAGGCTTGCCGGTTTTTAGCAATGCCTCCAATAATTCCTGTTGAATTTTTGGAATACTGATCTCAGAACGGCTTGCTGCTTCACCACTCATTTCAGCAGATTCTCCCACTGCCGCAACAATCACATCGGCGCTATTGGCTATGGCCAACGCCTCTTTTAG
>JBGSIG010000386.1:0-2871 GCA_041742655.1 Ferruginibacter sp.
ATTGTTTAGAAAAAATATTGACGACCTGCAGCCCGCAGGATTTATTCGGGCATCCATGTCTATTCCCGTTTTTTTTGAATCGTATTTTATCAATGAAATTCCTTGTACAGACAAAGCAATAAAAAAAGAGTGGAGAGATAGGTTTGGTGAAGAAAATCCGCCATCAACTGCCCGTTTTGTTGATGGCGGTATTTTATCTAATTTTCCAATAAACCTGTTTTATAATCCAAAAGTAATCACTCCAAGGCTTCCATCCATGGGTATCGATCTTGATGACAGGCCGCCCGGCAATGTGGTTAACCAGGCAGAAAGCTGGAGCCTGATGGGATATTTTGGAAGAATGTTTAATACTATCCGGTCATACTACGATAAAGATTTTTTATTAAAAAATAAAGTATTTCAAAAAGGCATTGGTACTATTCCGCTTTCTGAATATAACTGGCTTAACTTTTTTTTAAGCCCGCAGGATAAAATAAATATGTTTGCGAGGGGAGCTGAAGCGGCAACAGAATTTCTTATAAAATTTAATTGGGAAGAATATAAAGGCGAGCGTAATGCCATGAGGACTGAGTTGTTAAAAAAGGAATTACCTATTAATATTAAATTAGCTGAAAATTAAGTTCACAACAACAAACTATTTCTGTATGCTCACTAACATTTTAAGCAGTTGGCCTTTGTTCAGTATCGCTTTTGGAGCAATGCTTTTTTTAACCCTGGTAATGGCCGTGCAAAGCGTTCACTTTTATACAAACGATGTGATATTACGAAGGTTTAATATCATGGAACTTCAAATACCGTCAACACCGCTGGAATTGGTAAATATTATAAAAGGGTTATACAAATTACCCGAAGATAAATTGACGAAGGCTGTTAAATCTTTGAAGGGGCAATTGTATGTAGATTTTATTTTTATGCCTTTTTTTTATGGAAGTATTCTTTTATTATGCATACAGGTATCGCAAAAAATGACGCTCACTTTTGGAGTAAATATATTTATGATTTTGGCCTTGCTGCAGTTGCTTGCATGGCTTTGCGACATTATTGAAAATGTATATTTGCTTGGCAAAATAAAACGGGATGTTGTTGTATCAACTAAAAAGGTACACAAAGCATACCTCGCTATGGAGTGCGTTAAATGGGGCATCATTTTAATAAGTATCATTTGTGCGGTTTCCGCCATTTTTTATTTTTGGCTCACCGGCCATTATACACAGGCGTCTTTAAAATATCTCGTCATCATAATAGCAGAAATAGTTGCCTTTCTGATTATTTCGAAAGTAGTCATCAAAAGGATTGTAGTGTCTTAGCTTGAGAGACTTAGCCCTATACTTTAGAACGCATTTCCTTACATTTCTGTTCTAGCCCAACCGGCCTTAGCCCTGCATTTGACAATTAACTTTACTTTATACTTATTTGTTTAATTGAATAGCGGTTACTGTTGAAATGAAACACGCTAAACCACTTACCTTTGCCAACATTTATATGAAGACAAAATCATTACATAAGGATAAGGTAAATATCATAACGCTCGGTTGTAGTAAAAATATGGTGGACAGTGAGGTGTTGAGTGGCCAGTTAATTGCAAACGAAATTGATGTGGTGCACGAAAGTGCCAAAAAAGACCACAATATTGTAATTGTAAATACCTGTGGATTTATTGAAAAGGCCAAAGAAGAAAGCGTTAATACAATTTTGCAACAGGTAGAATTAAAGCGCCGCGGCAAAATAGACAAAGTTTATGTAACCGGTTGCCTAAGCGAACGGTATAAAAATAACCTGGAAACGGAAATCCCTGAAGTAGATGCGTATTTCGGCACGATGGAATTGCCAATAATGCTGAAGCAGTTTGAAGCCGATTATAAAGCCGATTTAATGGGAGAGCGTTTGCTAAGCACGCCTCAACATTACGCCTACATGAAAATAAGCGAAGGGTGCAACAGAACCTGTTCTTTTTGTGCAATTCCGTTAATGCGTGGCCAGCATGTAAGCCGCCCGATTGAATCTTTGGTGGATGAAGCAAAACGCCTTGTAGACAGAGGTGTTAAAGAAGTAATGCTGATTGCACAGGAACTTACTTACTACGGTCTTGATAATTATAAAAAAAGAGAATTGCCCAAATTATTACATGCTCTTGCAGATGTAAAAGGGTTAGAGTGGCTAAGGCTGCACTATGCATACCCTTCAAAATTTCCAATTGAAATTATTGATGCAATAAAAGAAAGAGCTAATATTTGCAACTACCTTGATATGCCGTTGCAACATGCTGCCAATAACATGTTGAAATTAATGAAACGCCAGATAACAAGGGAAGAGATGGAAGACCTTATTGGTGAAATTAGAAACCGCATTCCCGATATTTGTTTGCGAACTACGTTGATTACAGGTTTCCCCGGGGAAACAAGAGATGATGTAGAAGAATTAAAAACTTTTATTCAAAAAATGCGTTTTGACAGAGTAGGAATATTTACTTACAGTCATGAAGAGGGTACAAGCGCACACGATATGGAAGACGATGTACCGGCTGAAGAAAAAGAAGAAAGGGCACAGGAAATTATGGAAGTGCAACAGGAAATAAGCCTTGAAAAAAACCAGGAAAAGGTTGGTAAAACATTTAAGGTAATGATTGATAAAAAAGAAGCGGGACGCTACCTTGGCCGTACAGAATTTGATAGTGTTGAGGTTGACAATGAAGTGATCATTCAAAGCCTGCTTGCCGGACAGGCAGGTAAAAAAAGATTGACTATAGGTGAATTTGTAAATGTGAAAATCACTAAGGCGTTCGACTATGATTTAGAAGGAGAAGTAGTATAACTATATTTGTAAAACTGATAGTGAGCCGATTTTAGGAGCCATTCCAATGGAAGAAATGGA
>JBGSIG010000387.1:0-7157 GCA_041742655.1 Ferruginibacter sp.
GTGGCCATGACAGGCTATCTTGTATTAAGGTCTGAATCCATTCATCTTTTTTCGCATCCATAGACACGCCTATGATTTCGAATCCTGCAGAATTATATTTCGCATAAATCTGTTTTAAGTGTGGAAATTGTTGTCGGCAACTTACACACCAAGAATTCCAAAAATCAAGGAATAGAATTTTCCCTTTAAACGAACTGATATTAATAGATGCGTTCAACTTGTGGTAATGAATAATTTCAGGAAATGATTGTCCTGTTTCTGCAATACGAAGTTGAGACTTAGTGAGATCAAAGCTTGCCCAAAATGGATTCTTCTTAAGTGCCGGGTTAAGATAGTTATAAAGATAATCGTACTGTGGAGCCGATAAATTCTTTGCGGAAGGAAGTAAGATTAGGCTATCCTGGCTTAGGGGATAAGCCTCGATGAAACGTTTTTGAAGACTAAATGTTACCCGACTGTCTTTGCGATAAAATCTGGTCTGGCATATTTATAGAAATCATTCGGGTTTTTACCTAAGAGTAATCGTCAGGAAGTTTATTATCCATGACTGACGAGTGTTGTCTGCAGTTTTGAAAACTAAAGAAAATTACTTTAATTAAAAAGTATCGCATGGGTTTAGTATAGCGTGGTATTTATGCAGCTGAAAATAATCCATTACGTCAATACAATCAAAAGGTATTAATTACAAAAAATAATTACTTTCTTTCATCGCATTCTGGTTTTGATTGTCGGTAGTCTACAACCCATGTTTTAACTACCATTGGCACCTTCCTAAGTGTTTTTGTCAACGGCTGTTTTTGCAGGTACAAGTTGAAACATGATCGCCAGCAATACAAAAATTAATAAGAAATTAAATTCTACACCATTTCTGCCACCACCCACAACAAACCATCCTTCTTTAAAATGAACAAGAATTATGCCCATGAGTAAAACTAAAATAGTAAGTATGCACGAGAGCTTTACGTATCGGTTAACGACCAGGCAAACTGCGCAAAATACATGGGATAATTTTATTGCCCACGCCAGCGGTACACCAACAGGTGAAAAGCCTATTTGATTTAAAAAAAGATTTCCAAAATCATTTATGCCGTTATTAAAAATTCCTGAGACACTGTGTACCAAAAGAATTATTATCACGGGAAAACGTAGCAGAAAAGTTGCATTTAATATTTTCATTGATTAAACTTTTATATCCTTGTTGGTAGCTATCTGTTCAGTTTAAATAATCTTCGCATTCTGGAGGCCGCTGTTGTGTTAACTGAGTTTGTCGAGCTATGGCCAACATCCGAAGCTTTACCAAGTGCACACGTAGCCATGGGTAAGCATCACTAAAATTATTATAGAATAAAACAGCGGCAGATTCAATGGTAATTCTTTTACTTGTCTAAGATAATAAAACTATTTGTTGGTTTATGTATTATGGCGGTCAGTTTTAAGGGGTATGCTTCGGCCGTTGGTATTACTTCGACAAACTCATTACACACAACGGCGGCTCACGACGTTAGCTGTTGTGTGTAGGATGAGGAGCAGGGCGCCAGCAACGGAGGAAAATTATCGTGAGCCGTAAATTTTAACTGGTAAAAATTTCAGGAACTTTCAACGGATGTTATAATATGTCACGGAAAAGTTCCGCTTCAACCCAAACATTATAATGAAACCTTCGCCGCCTTTTACAAGGAATACTTATTTTTGAGAAAACAACCGCTACATGATTTCATACAACACCAGGGATTGGGTAACTTTTATTTTTAAATTTCACAAGGCAGATACCTTCAGAACGCTGCTGCCACTTATTTTTGTCATTGCCATATATTCCGGTCTCATTGTGTGGCTGGAGGTTTACTATTGGCAGCTTTCAGAAAAAAGTTATGTAAGGAATATACCACTTATGCATGGCCTGCTGGGCTTTGTGATTTCCCTGTTGTTGGTATTTCGTACCAACACCGCATACGACAGGTGGTGGGAAGGACGAAAACTTTGGGGCAGCCTCGTAAATACAAGCCGCAACTTTGCTATGAAGCTTGAAGTAACCTTGCCTTTTGGCGATACCGAGCAGCGATCTTTCTTTCGCAAAATAATACCCGCCTATGCGTATGCTTTACACAATCACCTGCATAAGGAGCAAACAAGGGTTGCACTGTTTGAAGAGGAAGAGCATAAACATATCTTTAATGCAATTGACTATGAAAAACATGTGCCCAACCAGGTGGCGTTGCTGATGTACCGGCATATTCAACAATTGTATGCGGAAAATAAAATCAGTGGAGAACAGTTACTTTTTTTAAATACCGAGTTACAATCCTTCACTGATATATGCGGAGCATGTGAACGGATTAAAAATACTCCAATCCCATTTTCGTACAGTGTATTTATCAAAAAATTCATTTTCTTTTATATTATGACACTGCCCTGGGGATATGTATTTCAATTAGGCTTTTATGTAATACCTGCTGTGGCTTTTATATTTTACGTAATGGCCAGTTTAGAGCTAATTGCAGAAGAAATTGAAGACCCTTTTGGAGGTGATGAAAATGACGTTCCTACTGCATTACTTGCAAAAAATATTCATCGGCATGTAGCAGAAATTATCTGATGGCGTATTATTGACTTCAAAAGTGGAAAAACAGAACGTTGAAATTGCAATGTATCTTAAACAAATGATGACCTTAAATCAGTCAACAATGAAAGGATATTTGGCCTGCGCATATTTTGGCAACTTTATTTTTTTCTTCAATTTACTAAAGGTTTCGTAAGGGCCATTTACAGAAAATAAATTTATCACCCATGCGGGTATATTGTCCCCAAGGTCCAACTGGATTGTGTATTCAATTTTAATTCGGTTGCTATTTACAGGTGACACTTTCCAAATTGCATGCGAATACTTGACCCTGACATTATCTTTTTTCAACGGCATATAATTATCTACGTTTTTTGCTTCTACTATCAATACTTTATTTGCAGTTTGCTGTTTCATTGTCATGCGTACTATAAGGTCGCGGTTATCGTAGGGCCAGGGGCTGTGCACCTCAGTGTAGAAAAAAACATCGGTCGGGCTCACCGCTTTCAGAAGCTCAGATTTCTTTGTTTTATACACCCAGCTTTCCTGCTCATTTATATCCCATAGCAAAGCTGCCAGTTGAGATAAAGTACCATCCACTTCACATTCCACCTTCAATTCATCAAATTTAAAACTTGTTGTTTCTCTTGAAAAAACTTTTATGCCATTACCTTCTTTTTTTAATTTCCAGTTTCCCTGGCCTTGTGCTGCCAAGAAAGATAGTATGCATACGAGGGCTAATACGGAGGTCGCAAATTTCATAGTTGATTATGTTTTAAATTATTTGTTATAACAGAAAGCTAAAAAAATGAATGGCGGACACAAAATATTTTAAATGCAGCCTCTTAATGTTGCTATCATGTTTTTGCCTACTTTAGCAAAGCAAAAAAATCATACCATTTCATAATTCTTCCATCAAGAAAAAAACAATTGCTTTATTATTTGCTGCCATTATTTTTACTGTTGCTTCATTTGCAAATATAACCTTACCAAAAATATTTGGCGATAATATGGTGTTGCAACGCAGCAAACCCATCAGTATTTGGGGTTGGGCCGCTGCGGGCGAAAAACTAACCGTGCAATTTAATAAGCAGACAAAAACTGCATTAGCAGATGCGGAAGGCAAATGGCAGGTAATGCTGTCGCCCGAAAATGCCGGCGGACCTTTTCAATTGTCAGTAAAGGGAACCAACGAAGTAACTATTAAAAATATTTTGGTGGGCGAAGTATGGATTTGCAGTGGCCAGTCGAATATGGAAATGCCCATTGAAGGCTGGGGTAAAATAAATAATTACCAGCAGGAAATAGCTTCGGCAAATTATCCAATGATAAGACATTTTAAGGTACCCAATACCGTTAGTACCAAACTGCAAGACGATATCAGTGGCGGCGACTGGAAAATATGTAGCCCCGCAACAGCAGGTGATTTTTCTGCTACAGCATATTTTTTTGCCAGGAAACTGTACGATAAATTAAAAGTTCCTATTGGTTTAATCAATACTTCATGGGGTGGCACACAATCAGAGGCCTGGACGAGTGAACAGGCTTTTGAACAAAACCCTGAAATGAAATATGTGGCTGCCGCCATGAAAAATACCGACATAGAAGCTTACATGAAAAAGCGTGCTGAAGCAGTTATGGTAAATGTAGAAAAGCAACAGGGCACATTTAACAATGCCGCCAATACTGCTGATTGGAAAAACAGTGATTTTGATGACAGCAAATGGCCCATGATGAAATTGCCCGGCCTTTGGGAAAGCCAGGGCCTTCCGGATTTAGATGGCGTTGTGTGGTTTAGAAAGACGATTACCATCAGCGATGCAGACGCAGGCAAAGCAGCATTACTTGAGTTGTGTATGATTGATGATAATGATGAAACCTACGTCAATGGCGTGTTGGTAGGAAGCACCGTTGGCTATAACACTCCAAGAAAATATCAAATTGCCGCAGGCATCTTAAAAGCCGGTAGAAATACCATCGCTGTAAAAGTAGGCGACACTGGCGGCGGCGGCGGCATATATGGCATAGCTGCAGATTTAAAATTAACTATTGACAATAGGGTGCAATTACTGACTGGCGACTGGGCATTCCAGGTTGCACATTTGCAAGCCAGTTCCACCTCTGTAGGCCCAAACGACTACCCGAGCCTGCTGTTCAATGCGATGTTGTATCCACTAATTCAATACAGTATCAGGGGTGCCATCTGGTACCAGGGCGAAACCAATGCAAGCAGGGCTTACCAGTATCGTACTGCCTTTCCTTTAATGATCAAAGACTGGAGGAAACATTTTAAACAAGCTGATTTTCCTTTCCTGTTTGTACAATTATCTACTTTCGGGTCTGCCGCAGCCAACAGTAATTCCGGCAGCGACTGGGCAGAATTAAGAGAGGCCCAGGCTATGACATTAAGCCTGCCGAACACCGGCATGGCCGTAACAACTGACATTGGCAACCCGGCAGATATACACCCAAAAAACAAACAGGATGTTGGTATAAGGCTAGCCGATATTGCGATGCATGATGTATATAAAAAGGCAGGGGAATACGAGGGCCCAATGTACAAATCCATGAAGGCAGAAGGCAACAAAATAGTACTAACGTTTACGCATACAGGCAGCGGATTGATGGCAAAGGTTAATTCCACCAACTTAAATGGTTTTGAAATTGCCGGCGCTGATAAAAAATTCTATGCTGCAAAAGCCATTATTTCCGGAGATAAAATTATTGTTTCTTCTGAGGCCGTTGCTCAGCCGGTGGCTGTGCGGTATAACTGGGCCAACGATGCTTCTGCCGGTAACCTGTTTAATAAAGAATTATTTCCGGCAGCTCCATTTAGAACAGACAGTTGGGAAGGTATTACTGTGAAAAATAAATATACGGTTGGGCTGTAAGACTATTCAATTTCCTAATTCAGAAAAGAAAAAACTTAATTGTAATCGAAATCAAGGATTAAACTACTTTGGGCAATCCAATTTAACGGCGTACTTACTGAAGTTGTCGTAACAATCTATTCTTATTGCCGTGTTGCCATTTACAGATATCCAGCTAAATTTAATGAAGGCAATATCTTTTTTAGGAAGGTTTACTTCGTAATAATAATAACCCGAAAGTGTTTTGGCGTCGCAGGTTTTGAGCAATTTTGCTTTAAACGGCTTTTTGCCAAACAAGCTGTCTATCGTGTATTTGGGTTGAAAATTATTTGAAGGCGAACTGATAATGCTGAACGAAGAATATCCCATCCGTGGACCTTTTAACATGATATTCCATTTTACAGACGCAGCACCCTGCATAAAAGTTTGCCCTTTAATAGTTATATCGGTTGTGCCCAGACGGAAAAAGTTGATGCTGGTATCTTCGCTCATTTCTATTTTGTCAGCCTTCCATTTTACCGGAAATTTTTTTGGCTGGCCTACTGACCAGTCGCCAACATTCTCATAACCGGTACTGTCAGGTATTAATTTTTTTATAAGGTCGTACAATTCTGTTTTGCTGGTTTGTGCAGATGCTGCAATATTGCTGCAGGCAAATACAAAATATAGTAAGAGCTTTTTCATATTTCAAAAATTAAATGTTACTGTCAAATAATGGTTTGATGTGATCGGGCCCGTTAACTTTTGCCATAGTAAAAAATTTGTGTGTATAAATCTACTGTAAATAACAGCAATTAACGAAGAAAATCAGCCTATATATTGCTATGTTTCCCAAACCATTTAGATTACCTTTAAAGACTAAAATATTTTTTATGAATCAGTCGATAATCAATCTGTATGATGAGTATACCCACAAACCTCTTAGTAGAAATGAGTTTCTAAAACGGTTGGTGTTGCTAACGGGAAGTACGGCGGCTGCAATGTCGATGTTGCCACTAATAGAAGTGAACTACGCCCATGCGGCAGTAACACCCCATGACGATCTTTTCACCGAAACCATAAGCTATCCGGGAGTGCCTGATACTATGCAGGCATATGTAGCAAGGCCCGCAACAGTAAAGCAATATCCTGCCGTAATAGTAATACACGAAAATCGTGGCCTGAACGCCCATATCGAAGATGTAACAAGGCGTGCAGCCAATGCGGGTTACCTTGCCATAGCGCCCAATGCACTATCGGCCTTAGGCGGCACCCTGCCTGCAAATGAAGATGAAGCCCGTACAAAATTCCAGGACTTGAAACCGGAAAATAACCTTAAGAATTTCATCAATGTCTTTGATTATTTAAAAACCAGGAAAGATTTTAACGGGCAGGTTGGTTGTGTTGGATTCTGCTGGGGCGGCGGCATGGCAAACAGTCTTGCTGTAAATGTTCCTTCGTTAAAAGCGGCGGTTGCTTTCTACGGCCGTCAGCCAGATGCATCTGAAGTAAGTAAAATAAAAGCAGCCGTGCAGTTGCATTATGGCAGTTTGGATGAAAGAATAAATGCAGGAATACCAGCCTATGAAGCTGCACTGAAGAAATATAATATCACCTATGAATTGTATATGTATGAAGGAGTGAATCATGCTTTTCACAATGATACCGCAGCTACCCGGTACAATGAAGCAGCGGCAAAACTGGCCTGGCAAAGAACCATTGACTTTTTTGGGAAATATGTAAAGTAAATT
>JBGSIG010000388.1:0-2652 GCA_041742655.1 Ferruginibacter sp.
CGATTGATATCCTGTAAACTAAAGGTACAGTCTTTGCAACTCGTACTGTTGAATTAAATATTCATGCGCTTCAGTGCTTTTACTGCGTAATCGCAGGCTCTTGCCGTAAGGGCCATGTATGTGAGAGAAGGATTTACACAAGATCCCGAAGTCATACAAGAGCCATCGGTAATAAATACATTGGGCACTTCGTGCAGTTGGTTGAAGCTGTTTAGCACAGATGTCTTAGGGTCGTGGCCCATACGGGCTATACCCATTTCGTGATTGGCATTGCCTGGAAAAGACATTTTATTGCTGACATGTATATTTTTAAACCCAACCTTCTCCAGCATTTCTCCGGCTGTTGCTCCCATGTCGTCGTGCATGGCTTTTTCATTTTCTTTAAACTCGCAATTGATAGAAATCATGGGTCTGCCCCATCTGTCTTTTTTATCTTTATGCAGTGTAATGCGATTGTCAGCATACGGAAGACATTCGCCGAAAGCGTACATGCCCACATGCCACCCACCGGGCACGGTCATTGATTCTTTGAATGCAGCTCCGATACCTGTACCAGGTACTTCCCTGTTTCGGGAAGCATTTGCTCCAAAATGATATCCCCTTAGGAAAGCAGGGTCTTTCTCCGTTACATTTTTAAATCGCGGTATATACACGCTGGTGGGCCTGCGGCCAAAATAATAATCGTCATCAAATCCATCCACTTCGGCCGACGCACTTAATCCCTTGTGATGATCCATCAAATTTCGCCCAACCTGGTCGCTGCCGTTTCCCATGCCATTTGGAAAGCGGGACGAGTCGGAATTTAATAAAATAAAAGCAGTAGCCACAGTGGCAGCATTCAAAAAAACAAGCCGGGAATAATATTCAGTTGTTAAGTTAGTTTCGGTATCAATAACCTCTACCCCCGTTGCCCTTTGTTTTTTTTCATTATACAAAACTTTGTTGACCAACGAATGGGGCATTACCGTTAAATTGCCTGTAGCATATGCCGCAGGTATAGTGCTTGCGTTGGTACTAAAATAAGCGCCGTACGGGCAACCGCGGTCGCAAAGATTTCTTGCCATACATTGCCCTCTGCCCTGTACAGGTTTTGTGAGGTTGGCGGTTCTTCCCATAATTACTTTGCGATCTGTATAATGCGCTTCTACCTTTCCCTTAAATAACTTCTCTACCGCATTCATTTCAAATGGCGGTTGAAAAATCCCGTCTGGTAAATGTGGTAATCCTTCGTTACTGCCACTTACCCCAATAAACCGCTCTACATAATCATACCATGGTGCAATGTCCTTATAACGTATCGGCCAGTCCACAGCGATCCCATCTTTTAAATTGGCTTCAAAATCCAGGTCGCTCCAGCGATAACAGGCCCGGGCCCACAACAACGAACGGCCACCCACAACGTTCGCACGTATCCAGTCAAAACGTTTAACTTCCTCATACGGATTCTTTAGGTCTTCAATATAAAAGTGTTTGTTGTCTTCTCTAAAGGAGTAGTGCCGGCTTTGCACATAGTAGCGCTTTAAGTCATCTTGTGTTAAATGAATATGATGTGGAAAATTCCATGGGTCTTTTGTGGCAGTTGGATAATTTGGGTGAACAACATTTTCGCCACGATCCAGCAGAAGTACTTTCAATCCTTTTTCGCACAGCTCTTTGGCAGCCCAGCCGCCGCTGATACCCGACCCCACTAGAATGGCGTCAAAAGTAATATGTTTCTTTTTTTTCTTAAATGGCGGGTCACCCGGCATAGCTTTTTTAGTTTTTTTAATTGTATAAAGATTACATTAAAAATTTAAATTTAGTACAGATGAAAATTATCTTTAGGCAATATTGACTAGCCTTTTTTTACAAAGATTTGTTTTAGCATCTAACAAAGAATTGTGAAAATATGTTATTAACATCAGTTGGCGCAAATAAAAAGTGCCCCAGGTAAGGGGCACTTAATAATTTCCTGAAAACGTGAAAATAATTTTTTCTACTGGTGGTTTAAGCCGACACATTTATTGGAATGTGTATTTAAGAATGTTCTCTTTGTTTAACTTGGTTGTTAGTCTTTGTTAGGATTCGGTATCGAATTGGATGTTGTTGTTCGGATAGTTGGATTTTAGTTTTTTTTAGGATATTGTTGTTGGTTCTTTTTTTGGATATTTGAATTCGTTGGATTTGATATTTACTTTTAAACCTGTTCGCCTTTCTGATGTAAAGATGCAATCAATTACTGCTTCATTTATTATTTTTCTATTAAGCTGCAGAATATTTCGACGAAAGGTTAAAAATTGCCGTTTGGATGAATATCGGCTATGGTTTGAGAAGACACCCTATATATAATTTTTTGAAAGTTTACCTTTTATGCAATTGATGTCAAAAAAAAATCCTGTCACTTTTTGGGTGACAGGCAAATACTTCATTAGCTTATATACTACTATAAATGCAGTAAATTAAAGGCGGTTATTATTCCTTATTTTTCTTTTCCGGATCTAAAAGAGGGTCTTTTTTTTCTTTATCGTGTTTCTTCTTATGATCGTTAATTTTATGTTTTTTACCTAAGTCAGCGTCCAATGCCAGTTTTTTTGCTTCTTTAGTTTCACCGTGTGCCAGAAGTTCTTTTATCAAACCTTCATCGGTAAGGTCAAGAGGGTGAGAATTCCCCCA
>JBGSIG010000389.1:0-2021 GCA_041742655.1 Ferruginibacter sp.
ACCAATTAAATTAATGCGGCCTGGTGAAAAATATAATTTTGGTTGAGTAGAAAAACTTTCGGTAAAACTTTTCAACACAGCGGTAGCAATTGTATTCATCAATTAGTTTATCGTAATTATTTTATAAGTAGTAGTAATAAAAATTTTACCCGTTTAAGTTGCTAAAGTTATTAAACCTATTCCATTATTAAACCAATGCCAATCTAAGAGCGCTTAATTTTTTTGCGAAGGGCGGGTTGTAGGGCGATAAATTAATTTCAATTAACCTTCTATTTACTTTGGTGTTCTAATATGCCGGTGTAATTTGCACCACAACCGGCGATATGAACGATAAAAACAGCAAAGCCCCGCATATTTTAAATACGTCAGCCAATTTGCTGGGCATTTGTTTCCTGGTGTTGACATCTTTAAAAGTGTTGAAATTAAGTGGCACAACATTCATAGATGAATGTACTTCAGTTGCTACCATACTTTTTATGTGCAGCAGTATTTTGTCCTTTCTATCAATCCGCAGCGTTACGGCAAAATCATCTAAATACGAAAATGCAGCGGATATTATTTTTTTAACCGGATTGAGTTGCCTGTTTATTACCATTTTGATGGTAACATTCAATTTTATGAAATAAAAAGGTCGATAGGTGTTGCGATGTACAGAAAAATTTCTACCTGCCAAACATTTTATCCAGCTCGTTTTTTTTGAACACGGTATAGGTTGGTTTGCCGTTAGGTGTAATATTGGGAGTAGTGCAGGTAAATAAGTCTTCTACCAGTATTTTCATTTCTTTTTGAGTAAGTGATGTGCCGCCTTTAATGGACTGCTGCCAAGCAAGTGAGCGAAATAACTTTTCTCTTTTATTGTATTTTAAATCGGCATTAAAATGTTTAAACTGTTCAAGCATTTTTTCTATAGCCATTTTTTCATTTCCATCTGCTATATCGGCCGGTGTACCTTGTATAACGAAAGTATTGTTGCCAAAGGGTTCTAAATGATATCCCAGCAAATGCAGTTCAGGCAATAAATCATTTAATATTACCGTATCCATGGCAGCCAATTCTATCGTAATCGGAAACAGGTTTTGCTGTATGGCGATGGGTTTACCTTCAACCGCTTTAATAAAGCGTTCGTACAAAATTCTTTCATGCGCATTTTGCTGATGTATCACCATAAAACCAACGTCAGTCTGCACAAGGAGGTAGGTATTGTGTAACTGGATTAAGTTTTCTATTACCGGTTCAATTGTAAAAGCCCGTAAGCGCTCGAACACAGGTTCAGGTTTTGCTATGGTTTCAGCTTCTGGTGTTTGTTCATTTGGAGAACTTAAAACGCCTGTTTCCCTATTTGCGGGTTCATAAAAATCTTTCCAGTGTTTTAGCTCACTTTTGTTTTCAATAAAATGAGCCTGGTTTTTTTGAGTAAAAGTGTTGTATAAAGAAGAGGAAGTTGCAGCGGATTTTCTTTCTTCTGTAAAGGGTTTGCTAACAGCATCTGTATGTTGTATTGTAGCGTCTAATTCAAAATCAAGCGTAGGGGCAATACTGAATTGCGCTAAAGCGTGTTTAACGGCGCTCTGTACAAATGCGTAGATAATTTTTTCATCCTCAAACTTTATTTCCTGTTTGGTGGGGTGAACATTGATGTCTATTTGTGATGGATCCAGGTCGATGAATAAAGTATACATCGGAAAACTGTCTTTGGCAATCATTTCTGCAAAGGCGCCCATTACAGCATGATTCAGGTACGCACTTTTTATAAAACGGTTGTTCACAAAAAAGTATTGATCGCCCCTTGTTTTTTTAGCCGTTTCGGGTTTGCCAACAAAACCATAGATATTCATGTAATCACTTTTTTCCTGAACAGTTACTAACCTGGCGGTGTAACTGTTTCCTAATATTTGTACAATACGTTGTTTTAAAGTGCCTCTCTCTAAATGAAAAACCTGCTGACCGTTGCTGGTTAAAGAAAAGAAAATATCAGGGAAAGACATCGATACCCGGATAAACTCATCCACAATATGACGTAA
>JBGSIG010000390.1:0-2210 GCA_041742655.1 Ferruginibacter sp.
TAGTTATTCCGGGAGGTACATTGCTCAGCGAGATAGTAGTACTTCCTATTTGTATGAAGTTTACTTAAGCTTAGAGTGCAATATGAATTTCGAACTTAAAGACAGTTATTTTATAGCATTTGGTAAATGGAGCATAAAAAATGAAAACACATTAATTTTGATTATCGACTCATCAATATTTAATTCAAAGACGACTCGAAAGGTACAAAAAATTGACTTAACTATTAAAGAAGATAGGCTTTTTTGGAAGGGGATTTCTAGAAAGGAATATAGAAAATCAAAAAGAGTTTCAAAGAAATTTTTACAAGAAGGCCCACTTTATGAAGTGAGTTATCTTGAAGTAAAGAAAAAGCAACAGAATAAATACTTGGAAAAAACATTGACTTTTAATTGTGAGGGAAATACATTTTAACCAAAATAGCAAAACGCTGCTAAAATGGGAAATTTAGTTTCCTGATTCATCATTGGCACTTTTCGATAGTTGGTTGTACCCCGGTTATAAACAATTATCCATTAAAAAATTATAAATTAAAAAAATGCCACACTATCATACACTAGGGAAAATTCCGCACAAACGCCATACACAGTTTCGCAAACCCGATGGCAGCTTGTATGCAGAACAATTGTTTTCAACCGAGGGTTTTAGCAACGATTATTCTTTACTGTATCACAACTATCCGCCAACAGAAATCATCAAAACAGATAAGCCGGTAAATGTTCAGCCGGTAATTGCAGAAGAGAAAATGTTGCAGCACCGAAGCTTTGAAGGATTCAAGATAAAACCGGAAAAAGATTTTCTACATAGTCGTCAGCCCGTGTTGGTTAACAACGATTGTCATATTGTATTAGCCGCACCGCAGCAAAGCATGGGTAGTTATTTTTACAAGAATGCCGATGCCGATGAAATGATATTTGTGCACGAGGGCAGCGGCGTGCTGCAAACAATGTATGGCAATATTGATTTTGGTTATGGTGATTACCTGGTGTTGCCAAGAGGTACTATTTATCAAATACATTTTACCGATGAAAATAACCGCCTGCTGATTGTGGAATCGTTTAGCCCTATACGTTACCCAAAAAAATACCTGAGTAAATACGGCCAGTTGCTGGAGCATTCACCTTACTGCGAGAGGGATATCAGAGCACCAAAGAATTTAAAAACACATGATGAAACGGGCGATTTCCTGATTAAAACTAAAAAGAAAGGAGTTTTATATGGTATACACTATGGCCATCATCCCTTCGATGTGGTAGGGTGGGACGGCTGCTGCTATCCCTATGCGTTTTCTATCCACGATTTTGAGCCTATTACCGGAAGGGTACACCAGCCGCCGCCGGTACACCAGACTTTTGAAGCCAATAATTTTGTGGTTTGTTCCTTTGTTCCCCGTTTATTTGACTACCATCCCGATTCAATTCCGGCACCTTACAACCACAGTAATATTGATAGTGATGAAGTATTGTATTATGTGGATGGTGATTTTATGAGCCGCAAACATGTTACCCGGGGAATGATCAACCTGCATCCTGCAGGCATACCACATGGGCCGCACCCGGGTGCCATACAAAAAAGCATCGGTGCCAAACAAACAAACGAACTGGCAGTAATGATTGATACTTTTCACCCTTTGCAATTAACAACAACTGCGTTGGAAATTGAAAATGAAGGGTATGTGATGAGTTGGGCAGAATAAATAAAGGAAATATTTTATTTGATATTTATTTTTATTTTTCTAAAAAGTGCTAAATTGTTTTTTAATAAAATAATTATCATGATAAAATTTCAAGACATCAAGGTAGGAGACTATTTAATGGCCGACAACGACGGCGACACATTGCAGGGCGAAGTGACCAACCTGAATGGTGACGAAAAGCAGGTATGTGTAGACACCGGCACCCAGGAATTTTGGTTTGAGATTTCGCAGCTAAACCCTATTCCGCTTGACGAAAAGCAACTTTCCATGTTAAAATTCAGTAAGCAGGAAAATGATGACGGCACGGTGAAATATATGAAGGGAGCATTTAGAATTTTGATAGCGGCAAAAGACGATTTTAATAATATGGAAATTTGGTACCGCGACGAGAGAAGGATCATTCACGAGCCTTTGAGCGTAAATAAATTACAAAATCATTATTATGATATGACCAAGGTTCATTTAAACGACGAACCGTTTTCATAAAACTAATTTACCTTCTTAATAGAATAAACC
>JBGSIG010000391.1:0-3450 GCA_041742655.1 Ferruginibacter sp.
GTATTTCAGTTTTACCATTACCAACCCTTTATGACACAACGCACCCCTGTTCTTTTCCTCGCTCTTTTTTTAACGCTGTTTGCCTTTTCGGCATCTGCCCAAAACATCTCAGGTAATCTTGCGGATACTACTAATAAAAAAGCAATTACCAATGCAGTAGTTGCTATTTTGGAACCGGTAGATTCTATCCTGTATAAATTTGTAAGAACGGGCAACGATGGTGCATTTGATATAAAAAATGTACCGGCGGGTAAATACATCCTTATGATTACGCATCCATCCTATGCAGATTTGCTGGACGATGTTACGGTGGGGCCAGACGGGTTACATTTAAAAGATCTTTCTATTATCCCTAAAAGCAAATTATTGCAGGAGATAATTATAAAAACCGGCAGCCCTATGCGGGTAAAAGGCGATACCACCATTTATACCGCAGATAGTTTTAAGGTAAGTGCCAACGCAAATGTAGAAGAGCTATTGAAAAAATTGCCGGGTATACAGGTTGATAAAAACGGCCAGATAAAAGCGATGGGAGAAACGGTAGAAAAAGTGTTGGTGGATGGTGAGGAGTTTTTTGGTGATGACCCCGGGATGGCAGTAAAAAATTTAAGAGCGGATGCGGTAAAAGAAGTTCAGGTATTTGACAAAAAAGCGACCAGGCAGAATTTACAGGCATAGATGACGGTAAAACACAAAAAACAATCAACCTGAAATTAAAGGAAGATAAAAAGCATGGTTATTTTGGTAAGATAGAGCTTGCCGGAGGCCTGCAAAAAGATATTGACGATCGTTATAATAATAATATTCTTTTTAATTCATTTAAAGGCAAACGAAAAATTGCCGGGTATCTTTTAAATGGCAATACCGGTCAGTCTGGATTAAACTGGCAGGATAGAAATAATTTTGGCGGCGGAGATGACAACTATTCTATAAGCACCGACGAAGATGGCGGGATAAATTATACCTACATTGGTGGCTCAAATGATGACGAACCGTATGTGAATACCGCCAATGGGCTTTTTAAAAATAATAATATCGGTTTACAGTATACCAATAAATGGAACGATAAGCAAACGCTTAATATCTCGCCAAAATATAATTACCAGGATTATACGAACACAGTAAAAACCTATACACAAACGCAGGTAGCTGACAGTATTTTAAATGACAATGCCCTTGAAAATATTCACGTAAACAAACAGGTGTACAAACTGAACGGCTCTTACGAAATAAAATTCGACTCATCGAATACTTTAAAAGTTACCGCTGTAGGAAATATTTATAACACACAAAGCCAGAGTTACAGGGTATCGGCAAACACCGGCGAGGAAGGTACGCTTAATAACACCAGCCTGAGAGACATGAGTACTGATGCCGATAAGCAGTCTTTCAACGGAAGTATTTTATTTAAGCATAAGTTTAAAAAACTGAGACGCACCTTCAGCGTAACAGGAAATTACAGCATGGTAAATACCGACGGAACAAGCCTTTTAAAATCGGACAATGAAATTTACACAGATGGTACCATTTCTTTTAGCCAAAGACTAAACCAGCAAAAAGACTACAATAAAAACACCGGCCAGTATCTTACCAATTTAATTTATACAGAACCGCTGAGCAAAAATTATTCTTTAGAATTAAATTTTCAGTCAACTATTAATAAAGGCTACAACAATCAAATTACCCGCTCTTACTCTCCGCTCACTGATAAGTATGATAAGGTAGTGGATTCTTTGACCGATTTTTTCGACCAACGAATCACAATCAACAAACCCGGTTTTAAAATCAGCTACAAGTATAAAAAATTGAAGTACAATTTTGGTTCGGGCATTGGTATTACAAAGTTTAATTTACTGGACAATACCAGGGATACCAACTACCTGCGCCGGTACAATAATTTTTTCCCGACAGCCAGTTTAGAATACGCATATAAAAGCAACCATGGCATTCGGTTTAATTATAACGGAACTACCATACAACCAAGGATTGATCAATTACAACAGTTGAGGGATAACAACAATTATTTTTACCAAACCATTGGTAACCCCGATCTAAAACCATCTTTCACCAACAGGTTTAATCTTTCGCACAATAGCTATGATTTCTTAAAAGATGAGTGGATGTATCAATCCCTTAGCTTTAGTACAACGAGTAATGCCATTGTTAATAACAGTATTATCAATACAGCCACAGGACAAACTATTGTGCAACCGGTAAACACTAATGGCAATTACAATTTTAATTTCTATGGTGGGTATGGCCGTAAATTGAAGAAATTAGATATCAGGGTAGGCGTAAACCCCAATGCAAGTTATAATCACAGTACACAGGTAATAAACGGGGAAAGTAATATTTCCAAAAATCTTAATGCCGGTGTGGGTCTGAGTGCTTCGAAATCGAAAGATAAAGTGTACGATGTTTCTATTGAAAACAATTTCAGTTATAACAGCAATATTACAGAGCAAAGCAACAGCAAAATAAAATACACCACCAACGAACTGAGGGCCGACGCAACGGTATATCTTAAAAAAGTATGGTCACTCAATACAACTTTTACATATTATAGCCGTCAAAAAACACCGCAATTTCCTGAGAGTTTAAACAATCAATTATGGAATGCAAAGCTGCAACGTACTTTTAAAAAAGATGAGTATACCGCTTTCTTTAGCATCAATGATATATTAAACCAAAACACTTCTGTAGAAAGAAATTTTTATGGTAATACACTATCGCAGGTAACCAATTACCGCCTGCAACAATACTGGTTGTTGGGCTTTACCTGGAACTTTAAAAACAAAGCCGACAAAGCAGTTGAAGCCGCACAACCACAAAAATAATGAGCATGAAAAATAAAATATTTTCGTTTATTACACTGACACTGTTGGCATTTAACAGCAATGCGCAACAATTTATCAGTAAGGGCACTATTGAATTTGAAGTAATTACAAACGTAAAAAAAACGATGGGTACCAGCGTATGGGCTGAACAGTTGAAAGACCAAATGCCCACTTTTAAAACTTCCTATTTCAACTTCACTTTTGCTGACAATAAAAGCATTTATAAATTTAACCACTATGATGAAACAAAAGCAAGAGTGCCGGATTTTTTGCGGCGTGGGGAAGACGAGAATGAATGGTACAATGATTTCACCACCGGCACTACTAACATTCAAAAGAATTTATGGGGCACTGTTTTAAATTTAAAAGATAGTATTACACAAATACAATGGAAAATAACAAATGAAAGCCGGATAATAGCCGGATTCAATTGCCGCAAAGCTGTAGGTAAAATTTTAGATAGTGTGTACGTATTTGCATTCTACACAGATGAAATAACCATCAGCGGCGGGCCATGCACTATCAGCGGATTGCCTGGTATGATATTGGGTGTAACCATACCACGATTGTATATGTCTATGATTGCCACCAAATTGATGGTTAACGACGTTGA
>JBGSIG010000392.1:0-15184 GCA_041742655.1 Ferruginibacter sp.
AAAAAATAATTATACATCGGCTAACAAACAATTGATCATGGGCGGAAGCGCCGGAAGTTTTCTTGTTGGTAATGCCATTAACCAACGCCCTGATCTTTTTGCCGGTGGTATTTTTCTTTCCGGCCTTCCCGATCTTGTAACGAATATGGACGCTGCCGGTGGCAGGGAACAAAAATCGACTGGGCTATTAGGTACTAAAGATGGATTTGAATCAAGGTACAGCATTAGTGCTTATTACCACATTCCAAAAAACAAAAAATTACCGGCAATGCTCATCTCCCATGGCGCTACAGACTATATTCTCAGCATGCACCCGGTTGCCAGGTATGCAGCTAAATTGCAGGAGATGCAAAAAGGAGATAGCCCGATCTTATTTTTGGTTGATTGGAATAGTGGCCACCAGGGTTCTGAAAGTGAATTATTATATATTTTAAAATTTGCGTTATGGCAGACGGGTCATCCGGATTTTCAATTGAAGTGAAAATCGTTTTTTAAAGCCGCTTGATTTTACTTTTTTTATGGGTTGATATTTTTTCAACTTGTTCTCAACAATCTCTCTCAATGAGCTATAATGGGAGCTAAGATTGCTGGTAAAGAAACTTGACCTCCTCACTACTTTTTTAACTTTACATAATGTTAATAAAGCTAAAATATAGCGTGGCTACTCTCCAACTTAATTACATTCGCCTGTGTAGATTGGATCTTTTAATTTGACATCAACAACAATTTGAATTTGGTGGACAATTAGCTTAATGTTTTTAAAAATATTTATGAAATACATCCTTTTAATTTTAGGCCTATTGATGAGCCAAATATCACCTGCTCAAACTTATAATATTTCAATTGCCATTCCCAATTTGAAAAATACAAAGGGAGAAATACTGATTGGCGTATATAACAAGCAGGACGGTTTTCCAAAGGAAAATAAGCAATACAAATACTATATTATAAAGGCTGATAAATTTTCGGGTGAATATAATATTACTGATTTGCCAAGAGGGGAATATGCAATTGCGATTTTTCATGATACCAATGCTGATGGCATTTGCAACACCAATTTCCTGGGAATTCCAAAAGAGGGTTATGGTTTTTCAAAAAATATAAAACCGGTATTTTCTGTCCCAAAATTTAATGAGTGTAAAATTGATCTCAACTCCAATATGGCGATCAAAATAAACCTCATTTATTGATTATTTTTTAACCAGCATTTTTTTCTACTTATTCCCAGCAATATCTCTCAATGAGCTATGAGCAAGAGACCTTGCTCGAAAAGAAACCTTTGGAGTTTGAAAAGCCGGTTTTTGCAAACTCTGAATAAATGAATAAAAACCATGAGAAATAAAGTAGGCACCAATCAGAAATTATTTTACTGATGAAGCAATGTGGTATCAACAACCGTTACCATATTTGTTAATACAGCTATACTATTACTCGTTAAATCCTTGTAAGTAATATCAAATGGGTGATAAAGTATGGAATAATTTCCGGCGGCCAATCCTTTGATCAGGTAGCCACCATTTGAACCCGTAAATGTACTGGCGATTGTATCCAGGCCTTGCACCGCATATACAGCGGTTTGAAAATTATTTGGAATAACGACACCTTTTATACTACCGCCAGCAGCCTGCAAAACAGTTCTTATCACCGGCTTCAACATATATTTATTGTTGCCGGTTATATGTATTGATTTAGCTACGTCAAAATCTAACAGAATTGTATAAAGTACACCGCCGACAACATCTTGCTGAATATTCAACTTAAGGCCGCTTTGCTGAGCACTAGGTGTTTCCAATTTAATGAGGTCAGCTGTTCCTTCTACTTTTACAAAATTCTCTGTTCCCAATATCAGTCTCATTTGGTGGATTCTTCCGGAAGGAATATCCGCATCTACAAGTAATGTATCATCGTCATTAACAAGTTTAAGCAAATCATACACTCCTGCATGGACTCCTTCAAGACTTTGCCATCCATTTACTGAATCACCAGTTATATTAATCTTAACATCTCTTACGTCAATATAAACTGCCTCATAATCTCCAGGAGCATCCGTTAGATAAATTTGAAGTTTCGCATTGGTTGTATTATCAGTATCTGCCGATCTTTTTTGACAGGAAATAATTCCGATGTAAAGAAATGCTGCAAGTGCAACAAAGTAATATTTCATACTACATGTTTTAGGGTTAAGGTGTAGAACAATACCAATGCCAAATAAATACAAACGATTAAATGTTCACCAACAATGGCTAAAACTACCTGTAAAATTAGCAGGTTATTGTTTTTAGATGCTCTAGCCTTTCTTTTGTTGCCCTGGCGCATACGGTTTTGCAGATTGGGAACCAGTAATTTTTTTTGCCTGTCCGGGTGGAACATGACCGGATGGATTCTTCTTTACAACTACCGTTTTGTGGCTGCAAGCAGTTGACAATAAAATAGTCATTGTCAGCAACAGTAGTACTTTATTAGTTTTCATTGGTTTGAGTGTTAGTGATAGCGAACCAATTATAATACCATTATTTCCATGCTGAACGTCGAAATTGCTAATCTATTGTAAAATTGTACCCGAAGCATAATCGTTACACGAGCCATGACTAGTGTAAAGTGCCTTGTACCAACAGGAAAAAACGGTTTGACTAACAATAACCCTACGTCGACAATCACATGCTCCGGGGCTCTCACGAACTATGTGTAAAAGAAGATGCCGACAAAAACTGCGACACTTTCAATCATACCTTTATTTAAAAACAATATACTTAGATTCGATTGCAACTATATCGTTAAAAAATTTCTTGAACTGATCATAATCATCAGGCTTTATATCTTCTCTTTTTAAATTTGCTTTCCTTATTATTTTTAGCTGGTTTCCTTTTTTTACAAATTTTACTGAGTAAACGCATTGTTTAAAACTAAGCTCCTTATCGGCCGGGTATTCTAATATTGTTATACCGGCTGGTGCCTGGATGTTTACAGTAGTTTCATAAATATCCGTATTTTCATAATTCCAATATTCTATCGGATATATTCTTTTATCGGCAGACAAGCTTTCCATTGTAGCTATTATATCAATGAAAGGTATTTTTGTCATTCTCATTGAATCCGCCTTAGTTAATTCATTTTTTACAGTGTAGGTGCTTTTTATAATCAGTGAATCGCCGGTAGTCCATTTCAGTTATTCTGTCGTTAGGTTCCGAAATAGTTAACCCATCATTTACCCACACTTTTAAAGAACCGTTTACGCCAACTTTCAATAAAACGTTGCAATCCTCTGGAACATACACAAAGGTTTGCGCATACACTATTGCAGAAGATTGTTGAATAATTGGATAACAAAAAATCCATCACTGGTAACTAAATTCTGCTGGGGTAAACCAATGGATGTCTACATTATTCATACCGGTGAAATTGGTAGCGGACTGCACTGAACTTAAGGGCTTTGGTTGCATGCTAAAGCCTGAGCCGGAGAGGTTTTCAAAAAGGGCCGAGGATTTGCCACTCCTGCAAAGAACCTATCTGCTTCCAATTCTTTCCTGCATTTTCGTCATCGTTACTAAATATGTAATGCATAGCCCGCACATATTTTGACGCTTGTTTTAAAGTACCATTTATTGAATTATCCTGGTCTACCTTATTTAAAAAAGCTAACTGGTAAGGTTGCTTTTTAGAATACTGCCCAAGTATGGCGCCATTAAACCACAGTGAGTAGATGTAAGAATTTTTATCGGCATTGCTCATGATAGAAGTTACAAGGCCATCTATTTCTTGTTCTTTGCCCAGGTAAGTTTGTAAATAGAGCAACGTGCAATATCCATCCAAAGCCGTTGCTGGATTTTGCGTGACTTTCTTTAAGAGAAGGACGGCTTCTTTATAATTTTTTTTATGAATTGCGGCCCAGGCATCTTCATAATCATTTGCAATTGCAACGGAAAAAATAGATAGCGAAAGTACTGTGGCGGTAAGAAATTTCATAGGGTTATTAATTTATAATTTAATTCAATTTCATTATTGATGAACCGCCAAAGCAAAAGAACATGGGAATTTTTCAATTGGCAAATCAGCGCAAACAAATATATCAAAATAAGAAATTCATATTAAACTATTCCTCCACAAACGTCATCGTTATAAAATTAGTACCTTCTTTAAACTATATTTTTACTTCTGCATTCAAAGGCGTTTAACAATAATTATATATCGCACAGAAGCCCCCCAACTATAAATAATTCAATTGAAATTAAAATTATTGAGAAGTACGATTTTTTTTGAAATAGAAATTGAAGATGCAGGAGAAGAATTGTGTTAGTTAACCAAATTAAAATAAAAAGGGGAACCTTACCTGTAAATATCCAACAACCCATCGGGCAAACTAACATATACCTTCCTGTTTTTTTGGTCAATCTTATCCAACGATTCCTGGTGAATGGGAATCAGAGCTTCTTTGCCATCCAGTAAAATGGCACATAGTATTTGGTGGGGTTGTTCTATTACTTCAATGATTTCGCCAAGGTCTTCATCGTCATCGTTAATAAGGTGAAAACCCAGCATGGCAATGGGGGCCGAAGGTGCTGCAAAATTCTTAAAGTCTTCAGCGGCAAGCCATACTTCTTTGGGTGTTAATTTACGGGCTGTTTCCTTGCTGTCTATTCCTTCGAGTTTTAAATATACTTCTGTATCATTTTTTATAGAAGCTGCCTCAATAAAATAAGGCATAAAATTATCTTTTCTTTCTTCTAAAAAAATTGTTTCCAGGCCTTTCAGCGATGTTTTTTTACCGAGGCTATGCTGCAATACCAACTCGCCTTTCAAACCAAAACTGGCGGCTAATTTTCCTATTTTAAAATACTCACTCATTGCGTGCAAGATAAGATTAAGGAGAGAGAAGGACATAAAAAAAGCCCCGTATAAACATCGGGGCTTGAAAGAATTAACGGAACGGAAGTTATTATTCTTCTGTTTTTGTTTCTTCAGCGGCAGGAGCAGCATCAGGAGCAGGAGCTTCAACAGCTACAGCAACCGGTGCTTCAGCAACTTTACGTACTACAGGTTGGTTGCGACTATCATTACGAGCCTTTTTATGTGCTCCCTGACGTTTTGCAATGTGAGCATCATGCTCAGCACTCCACGCAGTAAATTTTTGCATTGCTACAGCCTCATCAAAAAGGCCTAAACCAACACCTCTTAACAAATGCTTCAGAAACAAAACGCCTTTGAAAGAAAGGATACGACGAACAGTGTCAGTAGGCTGAGCACCTTTGTGTACCCAGTCAATCGCCTTTTGACGGTCTATCTGCACAGTTGCAGGAACAGTCAATGGATTGTACGTACCAAGTTTCTGAATAAATTTGCCATCGCGTGGGCTTCGTCCGTCGGCAACTACAATAAAGTAGAACGGTCTTTTCTTAGATCCGTGACGTTGCAGTCTCATTTTTACAGCCATAAAAAATAGAAATTTTTTTGGGTTGTGAATAAATAGGGTTTCTTAATCTCCTTAAAAAAGGAAAGCAAAGGTAACTATCAACAGCAAAGTATCCAAATTTTTAATACAATTCGCCATAAATTAGTAGTACGCTGCACTCTCTATAATAATGGCCGTGCAGTGCGATTCAGGCAGTTTTCTTTTTTGTTCTAATTTCTAAAATTGTTACCTTATCTAAAATTTCATAAAATATGAAAAAATATTGCGTTCTACTGGTGATATACCTTTTAGGCTGCGGCCCGTCCAGTCATTTAAAAAAATATTATTCTACAGAAGATAAAACTGTTTTTGAACTGGTAGATAAACTGAAAAAGAATCCCAATGATAAAGAGGCGCTGCAACTATTGCCCGAAGCATATACAACATCGGTTGACAAACGCAAAGCATTAACAGAAGCAAATTATAATAATTTACTACCCGGCGACAGGGATATGCAGCTTGCAAAAGAGTATGCTGTGGCAGACCAGATGTACCAGCAAATCATTGCAGTACCTGCGGCAAAAAAAGTAGTTACCAATTTATGGGATCCATCTTTACAAATACAGGAAGCAAAGAATAGAGCCGCATTGGAATATTATAACCAGGGTATGGAATACCTCGGTTACGATGGCCGGGAAAATGCAAGCACAGCTTATGATTATTTTGCCAAAGCAAACAGCGCCGTACCCGGGTATCAAAATGTAAAGCAATTAATGATAGAAGCGGCAGACCTGGCCACAATACATGTAATAGTAAGAGCTGCCAATTATTATAATCAAAACTGGAACTACTGGGGTTTTCAAAACGACTGGCTGCAACAGCAAATCATCAACGATCTTAATAGCCAATCTTTCAGGGATGTTCGGTTTTACTCCGACTGGGAAGCCAGCTCAAAAAAAATTCGTGCAGACAGGATGGTAGATTTAAATGTGACCGAGCTTTATATTGGACAGGTGTACAGCGAGCGATATAAAATTACAAGGAGCAAAGAAGTACAAACCGGCTCTACCAAATCGGATCCACCGAAACCAATTTACAAAACAATTACTGCTACTGTTAATGTAACCAAAAGGTATATGCAAAGCGGCGCCACATTAGAGTGCCGCATTTATGACCTTGCAACCGGCAACAATATTTTGTACGACCGGTTTCCCGGCAATGACGATTGGAAAATAGAAACAGCCACTTACACGGGCGACAGGAATGCACTTACGGCAGAAGACTTACAAAGAATCAGCAGCAACAGCAATGTTAGAACCCCATCTCGCAGTGAGGTTGCGGACAGGCTTATAAGAAGTTGCTATAGCCTGTTGCTTAACAGAATTAAAACCGGGGTTAAATTTGGCTCCTGATCGCATCTAATCTTTAGGAAATATTTTTTTTTGAAGGACTGCAATAATTGTCATTCAAACTCATGCAGCCTTCGCAGAGATGACATCATTTTGGAATAAATCTAAGGGTTTGAAAAGCTTTTCAGAAAGATGTCATCTCTTATGCAAGGTGTTGATTTTTTTGGTGGCCAAACATCCGGAGCTTTAAAGAAGAAAAGTATCTCTTAAGGGCTTTTCAAAATATATCAACTTGTTTGCTGAAGTCTACCGCCTGCCCATCATTCCCGGCATTTTACCCATTGGCAGCCCCTTACCATCTGATTTATTCATCATCTTCATCATGCTTTTCATTTGCTCAAACTGTTTTAAAAACTGGTTCAGTTCAGGCAATTCTTTTCCACTGCCTTTTGCAATGCGTAATTTTCGGCTGGGGTTAATAATATCGGGGTTACGCCTTTCCAGCAGCGTCATAGAATTAATCATTGCTTCAATACCTTTAAAGGCATCATCATTTACATCAATATCTTTAATTTGTTTACCAACGCCAGGAATCATACCCATCAGGTCTTTCAGGTTGCCCATCTTTTTTATTTGCTGCAACTGAGTTTTAAAATCCTCAAAATCAAATTGATTTTTACGAATTCTTTTTTCAAGTTTGGCTGCTTCCACGGCATCAAATTGTTCCTGGGCTTTTTCCACCAGGCTCACAATATCGCCCATGCCCAAAATACGCTGAGCCATCCTTTCAGGATAAAACACATCCAGCGTTTCCATTTTTTCGCCACTGCTGGCAAACTTTATAGGTTTGTTTACAGTATATTTTATAGATAAGGCGGCACCACCTCTTGTGTCACCATCCAGCTTTGTTAATACCACACCGGTAAAATCAAGGCGTTCGTTAAAAGCGGCTGCTGTGTTTACTGCGTCCTGGCCCGTCATGCTATCTACAACAAATAATATTTCCTGCGGCCTGATGGCGGCTTTTATATTTGCCACCTCAGTCATCATTATTTCATCCACCGCCAAACGCCCGGCGGTATCAACAATGATCACGTTCTTGTTTTTTGATTTTGCTTCCTTAATGGCATTTTGTACAATGCTTACCGCATCTTTATTTTCCCGTTCACTATATACGTCAACGCCAATTTGCCCGCCCAATACTTCCAGTTGATCTATGGCTGCAGGCCTGTAAATATCAGCAGCAACCAATAATGGTGATTTCCCTTTTTTAGTTTTTAAATAATTTGCCAGTTTGCCGCTAAAAGTTGTTTTACCACTACCCTGCAACCCTGCAATTAAAATGATGGATGGATTACCCGAGATATTGAATTCACTTTCACTGCCGCCCATCAGTTCGCTCAACTGATCTTGCACAATCTTCACCATTAATTGGCCCGGGCTAACAGCCGTTAAAACTTTTTCACCAAGCGCTTTCTCCTTGATGGTATCGGTAAATTCTTTGGCAATTTTATAATTAACATCAGCATCGACCAAAGCCCTGCGGATTTCCTTTACTGTATTGGCAATATTGAGTTCGGTAATTCTCCCCTGCCCTTTAATATTTTTAAAGGCAACTTCTAACTTTTCACTGAGCGAATTAAACATTTGTCGTTGTTTTTTTTATTAAAGTATAGATATAAAAAAAGTGAACTGAATAGTTCACTAAATATCTGCAAATGTATGAAATCTTTAGGCTCCTAAATAAGTACGTAAAAGGTTACATCTTGAATTTACCTGCAATTTTGATATTGCTTTGTCTTTTATCTGCCTAACCCTTTCCCGTGTAAGATTAAATCTTTCTCCAATATCTTCAAGGCTAAGCGCATGATCTACTCCTATTCCAAAGAAGAAACGGATAACCTCTTTCTGCCTTTCGGTTAATGTACTCAATGATCTGTCTATTTCTGTAGCAAGCGACACTTTGAATGCCAGGTGCATATCTGTACTATCGGCATTAGGGTTTTCCAGCACATCCATTAACGAACCTTCATCTCCATCGCCAAAAGGCTGGTCCATGCTTACGTGTCTTATAGATGAACTCATGGAAGATGCCACTTCTTCTGTTTCCAAATCTAATAAAGTCGCCAGTTCTTCAACTGTTGGTTCTCTTTCGTATTCCTGTTCTAATTGAGAATACGCCTTACTGATGCGGTTGGTGAGCCCAACTTTATTTAATGGCAATCGTACAATTCTTGATTGTTCAGCAAGTGCCTGCAAAATACTTTGACGTATCCACCAAACGGCATAAGATATAAATTTGAAGCCACGGGTTTCATCAAAACGCTGGGCAGCCTTTATAAGTCCCAGGTTTCCCTCATTGATAACATCAGGTAAAGTAAGGCCCTGGTTTTGGTACTGTTTGGCAACGGATACCACGAATCGAAGATTGGCCTTTGTTAATTTTTCAAGAGCGACCTGGTCGCCCTGTTTTATACGTATAGCAAGCCTAACTTCTTCTTCTGGGCTTATAAGATCTACCTTACCTATTTCCTGGAGATATTTTTCTAAACTCTGGCTTTCACGATTCGTAATCGATTTCGTGATTTTGAGTTGACGCATACTCATAATACAGGTTGTTTTATTTGGTTAGAAGCTACAAAACTGTTACTATTTCGTAACATATTTACATTAACGTAATTTATACCAATTATAATATGTTTCCAAAAAATATTTTTTTGCATTTGACTACATTTAATCAGGTTATGCCGTTTACTCATTGAAACTGCCCAACGGTACATTTCAAGGCGCCGAAAAAGCCATTTGCTGGTGATTGAAATACAATTCAACTTATACTTAAATGGCCAACGTTCACAATATTGTTTTTATGCCTAAAGTGTAATAGATATGATGTTTAGTATTGTTATTGATATTGTTTAACAAAAAATAGTTAAGAAAATATTTCATTGCCACGTTTAATTTGTTATTATTGCATCATACAAAGAAGATTTAAATAAATTGAATGAGCAAGAAAGCACTATATACGTTGGAATACCCGGTAAGATGTTCGCCCGGGATTTTATACGAATTTTTGAGTACCCCTGCCGGGTTGCAGGAATGGTTTGCGGATAAAGTTGACGAAAGAGATGGCGTATTTAGTTTTTCATGGAACGGAGCCACGGATGAAAAAGCGGAATTATTGGAAGGGGAAGAAAACAAGTACATCCGTTTTCATTGGTTGCATATGCCTAAAAGTGAATATTTTGAATTTGCAATAGAAAAATCAGAAGTAACCAACCAGACAATTTTGGTTATCAAAGATTTTGCTGAAAAAAAAGATATTAAAGATTCAAGCCAGTTATGGGAGTACCAGGTGAAAGACTTGTTTCACCGTTTGGGAAATTAACTTTTTAGCAACAATAATATTTCTTCAAAGCCAGTTTCTATAAATGGCGAAACTGCCTGCCATTGCCCGACTGATATTTTTTTTCCTATTTTCACAAACGACTCCCGGTTAAGCATAACGCTAAATTGTTCAAATGTAATTTTTTGAAGTGCCAGGTAATTGTCTTCTTCAAAATAATGTTGCCATGGGTTACTATTTACACAAATCCAGAAGTCATTTTTTTGCAGGTGCAAAAAATTTTCTATCAAACTAGGGGCTATTTTATTTTTAATGTAGCCGGATAATTGCAGGTTGATACTGAAGAAGTTTCCCCACCAAAAAAAAGTTCGGATGGCAAGCGTATCTTGCTTTTCAAAGTACCTTGGATAGTCGAGCATTACATAAGGAAGCTGCCGGTAATTTTCGCCTTTAGATATTTTAGGATCTTTTATGAATACTTCTGGCGGCAGTTTATTTTTATGTGCTGCAGTTTGTTGCTGCATTGATTGAAGTACGGTTCCAAAAAGTGCAATTACTTTTTCAATGATGATATGTTTCGTTAAAATCCAATCGGTATTACAAACCAAATCCTGTTCCTTAACAGAAAGCGTTAGTTTTGTTGTATCAACTATCATATTTGTCAAGATACAAATAACTTACTAAACGCTTCGCCACCGGCAATTTTCGATGATAAAAAAATTAGACAAGCTCATCCTAAAATCATTTATAGGGCCGTTTATTGTAACGTTCTTTATTACCTTTTTTGTGCTGATGATGCAGATTTTGTGGAAGTACATTGATGACCTGGTAGGTAAGGATCTTGACTTTTTTACCATCGGGCAATTTGTATGGTATGCAAGCGCATCTTTACTTACATTAACTATGCCCATCGCTATTCTTATTTCATCTATCATGACCTTTGGAAATCTTGGTGAAAGTTTTGAGCTTGTTGCAATAAAAGCGGCAGGTATTTCCTTATTACGTTTTATGCAGCCACTAATTTGGGTGGCTATTTTACTTTGCGGCATTACATTCTTATTTGCCAATTTCGTTATTCCTTACGCCACGCTAAAATTCAAAACCATTTATTTTGATATTGCCTACAAGAAGCCGGCACTGGATTTAAAGCCAGGCACTTTCTACACTTACATACCCGGCTATGCAATAAAAATCGGTAAAAAAGATGCAGATGGCAAAACAATACACAATGTGGTAATTTACGAACAGCAGAATTTTTTACAGGATAACAGCATCATTGCTGAAAAGGGAACTATGAAATTATCTGCCGACAAAAGGTTCCTGGAATTTACCCTGCAAAATGGGCATCGCTACCAGGAGCGTGCAGGCAACGCAATGGATACATCTACAGAATTTATCCGCATGGGATTTAAAGAATACAAAAAACTATTTGATATTAGTGCACTGCAAATGACAAGGGCGTCAGACACGCTTTTTCGAAACGATCTCAAAATGCTTAGTGTGCGCTTATTGAGTAAAACAATTGACTCATTGGAAAAACAAAACAAAAAACTTGCTACAAATTTAAACACAGCATTGTCCAGCCAATTGCATTATCTCTATTTACCCGATAGTGTTTGGCAAAAGGCTCCGGCTTCAATGGCAAAGGCTGCAACTTTTATTGCGTTAATTCCAGACAGTTTAAAGAGTGCGGTATATTCCGGCGCCATATCCTCCGCCTATAACATCAAAAATACCTACCAGTCAATAGGCACCGAACTGGATAACAAAAACGGAGGAATCCGATATGGTTTAATTGAGTGGCACCGAAAATTCTCGTTGTCCCTTGCATGCCTTGTATTATTTTTTATCGGAGCACCGTTGGGTTCTATTATCAAGAAGGGCGGACTTGGCATGCCATTGGTAGTAGCTATCTTATTCTTTCTTATTTTTCACCTGCTGAATATGTTTGGCGAAAAATTTGCCAGGGATAGTATTACATCACCCATTGTAGGTATGTGGTTGGCTATTTTTGTACTTGCACCAATCGGGGTATTTTTAACCTACAAAGCAATGCACGATTCCGCTTTATTTAATAAGGAATTTTACTACCGTTCATTTAAAAACGTTCGTGTGTTTTTTAAACCGTTGGTTAATATGGTAAGCCGTAAGAAATACATTGGCTAATTTTATACACTAAATCATTTATTATGAAACAATCTACACGTAGAAATTTTATAGCACAATCTGCTTTAGCAGGTGCTGGAACATTATTGGCATTACCGGTTCTTGGCGCACTGACAAAAACTGCAAGTGCTGGAAGTAATGCAATTTTTCCACCCATTGTAACAGGCTTCGATCAACAACCTTTACCTTACGCGTATAATTCACTAGAACCTTCTATTGATGCCTTAACGATGGACATTCACTATAATAAACATGCCGCAGCATATTGTAAAAATTTAAAAGAAGCAGCCTTGGCAGAAGGCGTTGATACAAGCAAACCTTTGGAAGATGTGCTGTATAAAATATCAAAATATTCTGTAAAAATGCGCAACAATGCCGGTGGCCATTATAATCATTCGATGTTCTGGCAAACACTAACGCCCGATTTAGCCACGCAGCCCTCCGCTAAATTAGCGGCCTCTATTAACACAAATTTTGGGTCGATGGATGAAATGAAGAAACAATTTAATACTGCAGCGGGAACAAGGTTTGGCAGCGGCTGGGCCTGGCTTATCATTAAAGAAGATAAGAAATTAGCAATCATCTCCACTGCCAACCAGGATAACTCATTGATGGATATTGCCGAAGTAAAAGGGTTTCCTTTATTTGGCCTGGATGTTTGGGAACACGCATACTATCTTAAATATCAAAACCGCCGAGCAGATTACATTGCCAGTTTTTGGAAAATATTAAACTGGAATTACGTAAATCTGCGATTCGAAAGTATTTAAAAAATTGCACAATTTTGGTGTTGGTAAAACGGGGAATTCGTTTTGATAACGGAATTAAACTTACTATGCCCAATGCAACTGATGTCCTATGCTGATTGCTAAGTTTGGAAGATTAAATTGTATCATTTACTATTAAAAAATTAAATGCTCACTAGCTATTTCTATAATTGACTCAGCCTTTGCAATTGAAGTATACTTTAATGATACAACTACTGCAAAGGCTGATAAATTGGGATACAATCGTAGGGCAAATATAATGGCACCACGCTAATAAAAATGAAGTTTTTGTTTTTATTAGCATTTATTTTGTTTTTCTGCAATTCGATTATTTGGTTGTATAAAAACTTACATTCGCTTCTTATAAAATATATTTTCTTTACCTATATTAATTTTTATGCAAGTTTGGAACGAGTACCAGGAAAAAAATAAAGATCGATTTTTAAATGAGTTATTAGACCTTTTACGTATACCAAGCATTAGCGCCAAAAGCGAAAATAAAGCCGATATGGTAAAGTGTGCTGAAGCTATAAAACAACGTTTATTGGAAGCTGGTGTTGATAAAGTAGAAATCTATCCAACCGAAGGACACCCTGTAGTGTATGCAGAAAAAATTATTGATCCGGCGAAACCAACAGTGCTGGTATATGGGCATTACGATGTACAACCTGTAGAGCCGATTGAGCTCTGGAAAAGTGGGCCTTTTGATCCGGTAATTATAGATGGTAAAATTTTTGCCCGCGGAAGTTGCGATGACAAAGGCCAGGTTTACATGCATATTAAAGCATTGGAAACATTGGTGCAAACGAATACACTTACCAATAATGTTAAATTCTGTATAGAAGGTGAGGAAGAGGTAGGATCGCCCAACCTGGGGAAATTTGTGGCCACACATAAAGAGTTGCTAAAAGCCAATTGTGTATTGATAAGCGATAGCGCCATGATTAGTTTGAATACCCCCAGTATTGACATCGGCGTACGCGGCCTTAGTTATATTGAAGTAACAGTAACAGGCCCCAACCGCGATTTGCATAGTGGCGTATATGGTGGCGCAGTTGCCAACCCAATTACTATGCTGGCTAAAATGATTGCAAGTTGCCACGATGAAAACAACCACATTACCATACCTGGTTTTTATGATGACGTAGTTGTAGCGAGCACAGAGGAAAGAAAATTAATGGCCGAAGCGCCTTTCAATGAGAAAGCTTATAAGGATGATCTTGGTATAAAAGAAATATGGGGAGAAAAGGGTTTTAGCACTATTGAGCGAACCGGCATTCGCCCTACTTTGGAAGTGAATGGTATTTGGGGTGGTTACCAGGGCGAAGGCGCTAAAACAGTATTACCCAGCCACGCCACTGCTAAAATAAGTACCCGACTGGTACCCAACCAATCATCAGAAAAAATTACTGAAATGCTGCTGGAGCACTTTAGCAAAATTGCGCCCGCAGGCGTTACCGTTAGTGCGTTCGAACACCATGGTGGAGAACCTTATATGACGCCAATAAATAGCATCGCTTACAAGGCGGCATCAAAAGCTATGGAGACAACTTTTGGCAAAAAGCCAATCCCTGTTCGTGGTGGTGGAAGCATTCCTATTTGTTCTTTATTTGAAAAAGAATTAGGCATTAAAATAGTCTTTATGGGTTTTGGATTAGACAGTGATAACCTGCATAGCCCCAATGAAAAATTTAACCTGGAGAATTTTTATAAAGGGATAGAGACCATTCCTTATTTTCATAAATATTTTACAGAAATGAGTTTGTAGAAACCTGATGCCCTGAAGTGATTAACTAAAATTGTGAAAATAAAGCAGGTATTTGCTCGATTAATTTGTTTGTAGGTTGATAAGCATTGATAAAAACCTTTTTCCAACTAACTATTGATGCTATTTTACTATCTACTTTCCTAACCTCCATCCCCATTTTAAAAAAGCTGGAAAAGCTCTTGCCCAGGTGGGAACATCATGCCGGCCATCTTTCAGTTCGACGTATTCTATACTTTCACTAGGGTAACCCTTTTGCTTTAATTCATCTATAAGGCTTACAGTATCATCAATAGCATCAATAACGCCGTTATTATTGCGATCTACTGTTTCATCCTTGGTGCCAACCTCAAAGAAAAATTGCAGCCATGGTGCGAACGCCCCTTCCCTTACCTGCCGATGCATTAT
>JBGSIG010000393.1:0-1862 GCA_041742655.1 Ferruginibacter sp.
TTTCATGGTAGTTTATTTCTTTTCGTTCAATATATGTTTTGCGGCAAGCACAAGGAATAAATAATCAGTTGTTCCGCCACCCAATACGTATTCTGTTTGTTGCCATAAAAAAGGCCATGTAAGCAGCTCAGGAAAATCGGGCCTTATCAATGCAGTACCTGAAACAATACCGCCGGGAAGATAGCTCCAGTCTGCCCGGTTAATGCCGTAAGCGGTAGTTACTGAATTGGCACCAACACCTGATGCAAAAGATGCCGTATTTGGGCCAGGGTGACATCCTAAAATAAAGTTCATTGCATCCAGCATATAATCTGCCGGGAAAATACCTGGGAAATTTTTATGCAAATAATACTGGCGAAAGCCGAAGTTTTGAATACCCCATCCGGCACCCCATATATTTGGTTCGTATGGTACGCCATAGGGCGTCTTTTTTCCCTGATCTACTATTTTTGCATAATATTTTTTTGCCGCATCGTTTATTGCTTTCGTGTAGGCGTTATCGTTAACCTCGGCTACGGAGGCGCCAACAATCCATCCTGTGCGCTCAAAGCTTTGTGCAATTTCACTGGTATGCGCAGTCAAAAAATCGGCATACTTTCTATTGCCGGTTGTTCTCAATAATTCAACCGCAAGAGCAACCCTCGCCATTGGTGATTTTTCCTTTGTACTATCCCAAAGGGTTTCAGCAATCTGCAGGCTTTGTGCAGCTAACGTGTCGTTAAAACCTTTCATAACCCTTGCTGCTGTCGCAAGGCAGGCGCCCACACTTAATTCCCTGTTCGGATTATTTTCTGTAAATACCCAGCGGTCATCGGGTGTATTGGGTAAGCCCGATCCCACTTCCGGCACATTGCCATCAGCCGGTTTTTTATAATCAATATTATCGGTGAGATTGGCGGGATCTCCAAGCAGCACGTATTGGCGCTTGGTTGGTTCAATAACTCCGCGGTATAACCTGCCCATAGACCGATACCCGCCAACGATGGATAACAGTCCATGCTCTATTTGCTGTAATGCATCTGCCTTACCATCCGGCATTCTTATTTCTACAATATTGTGCAGTTGGTCGATAGTGGTATTGTCGTACTTTAAATCAAACTCTTCATAAGCCAGTGCAAGGCCCCGCACAGTTTCGGCCTGCGATTCTACCCGCAGGTCAAAGTCGCCGGCATCGTGCCAGGCACCACGGTTGATGCCCGGTACATGGTCACCGCTTTTAAAATGGGTGAGTGTAGATGAGCCTTGTTCGTAACCATCAAAATGCGTGGAATCAACCGGGGCCATGATTGCATCATCCATGTGGCAGATGCCATGCCATACACGGTAATAATCATTCACCCGCATATGGCACATCTGGATGGGTAAAAAATATTCCAGCGTTGGTTGCCAAACATTGCGGTTATAAACATCGTTGCTGATTTGAAAAGGAGTTGTCTGATATTTACCATACTTCACTACATACATGCCGGGCTTTTGCACTTTGCTGAAATCAAACTGCAGGTAATTGTACCGTAGAAATTTTCCCCAGCGTATAGGCGTAGCTGTAAGTGCTTTTTCAAAACCTCCGTTTTCTTTTATTCTTTCAAGAGAAACTTTTTGTATGTTGTTATCACTGGCATCTAGTTCAATAACGGCCATCTTTTTTTGCAGCAGCGTGTACCCAACCTGCGATACCTGCACCACTGGTGCTGATTTCCAACCTTCAATTGCATTGGGCGTGACCAGCCATACCACCGCATTTTTTGTCGCTCCTTTTGCAATCAGCGAACGCACAACAAACCAGCCATTATTATGCCTTGCCCGGCCATCTATTAGCTGCAGGTTGCTGCCATTTTCGTCTTCTATCGTCATGCGTTGTTCAT
>JBGSIG010000394.1:0-1606 GCA_041742655.1 Ferruginibacter sp.
TGTGGACTGGAAAATTTCAGCAAGGAAGACTTTTCAAAAATTATGACAGTTGACCGGGAGCAGTGTAAACTGGAATTACAAGGGCACGAAGAATTATTTGCCAAAATGTATGATAAACTTCCCAAAGAATTTTTCTTTATGCGGGAGCTACTTTTATCTGCTTTATGGCGCTCGCCCGAAAAATGGGCGCTTGAGCCGGAGAGACATTAAATAATTATTGCCTGAATGGGTGGTTATAGATTTAAGGCCTTTGTTGCATGACGAGGATGAAATAAGATAGATCTTAGGATAATAAAATTATCAGTATATCTATCTTATTTTTTATTTAAATTTCTTTCTCAATACACTTAAAAGCAACCCACAATTTTTTAAATAAAAATTGAATTATTCAGGCAATTCATGGGTTAATTCTAAACCTACTGAAGTACGAGGCTTAAACCCGTTCCATGTTTTTTCATTTGAGATTGTGGGAAGTTTTAAATATTTATCATAGTCTTTTTGCTTTAAATAAATTCCAAAAAAGCCAGTGACAAAATGCTGGTTAATGTTATTGATCCTGTATTCATTCCAGGCAGGCTCTGCATAATGATAGTAATCATCAAAAGCAATTCCTGGTTTTAAAGATGCCGCAGGCGGAGGATTAGGTGCAACATTATGCCTTGCATTTTGATAAGTTAATAAATAACGATTGGCATTAACAGCACCTTCGTAAATTGCTTTAGTGCCGTCCTTGTAGCCGGACACATCATCGAGGCTGCCAGCCACAAAAAACACAGGAATTTTTAGTCCCGATAAACCGGTTGAATCCCAAACACCACGCTGCATGCCCCAAGGAGCAAAAGCTACTACTGCTTTTATTCTTTTATCCTGCGATGATTTAAATGCTTCATTATTGGCTAGGCGTACATCGATGGCTTTGCTTCCCCCAGCCATTTTTTCAAAAGCTGCCCCAAACTTATCACTATAGCCGGCACCTGCTGCATTTAAAACACCAAAGCCGCCCATAGAATAACCTACCAGGCCGGTATTATCTGCATCAGCTAAATTTGCTAAAAAATTTTTACTGTCAGGCTTCGACAATTCAGCCACCTGGTTTAATACAAACAAAATGTCTTTTGCCCGGTTGAGCAATGTACTTTGAAAACCTCCTCTATCGCTGTTGGTAGATTCTGTGTGATCAATTGCTACTACTACATAACCTTTTGAGGCGAGGTTTTCAGTGAGGTAGGTCATCAATAATCTTGAGCCTACATAGCCATGTGAAACAATGATTAAAGGAAATTTGCCCGCTGTTTTTAGAGGGGCTGCATCTCTTAAAGCTCTGCCCAAAAAGGTAAATGAAATCAATGGTCTGGAGGAATCTTTGTACATACCCATAATACTATTATATGTAACCAATGCTTTTTTGTCTTGCGGAATAATGGCGGGGTACCAGACTTCAATTTTTAAATGCCGATCGTATAGTACATCAATGCCTCCCTTGGAATTGAGAACGTCTACTTGGTTAGTATTCACCATTTCTAATGATCTAACACCTATTTGATATTCTCCCCTTGGTGATAATTCCGGGGCGTCTGGAAGTGCGTCACCAATAATAAATGAGGGG
>JBGSIG010000395.1:0-3242 GCA_041742655.1 Ferruginibacter sp.
ATTTTTAATTAGTTATAATTTTATATACAGATGACTTTTTTCGCTTTCTCCATTTTATTATTTCATACAAAATCACACTTAAAAAACCAATGGCTACACTAATGCCCAATTGAATGAAATCCAACGGTTCAAATTTAAAAAAACTACTCAGAGGTTTTATATAAAGTAACAGAGCAGTAATTAAAACAGTGATACTGATAATAAGTAACACCAAATTATTTTTATATTTCATGGTGGTAAAAATGGAATAGTAAAAGGAACGGTTTACTAAGGTTAAAAATATATTGGCAGCTATCAACGCAGTGAATACCATTGTTCGGGTCTGTGCTTCACTGAAACCCTGCTGCACTGCATATTGGTAACAAAGCAACGTTCCTGCGGTAATCATCAACCCTTGTATGATGCTTGTTGTAAGTTCTCTTAAGTTAAAAAAAGTAGTGGTGAATGGTCGGGGTTTTTGCTGCATGGTATTTTTTTCCATCGGTTCATTTTCGTAAATAATAGAACAGGTGGGCCCCATAATCAATTCTAAAAAGATAATGTGTACCGGCGAAAAAATATTGGGATAAACCCAGCCTAAAGCCAATGGAATAAATACCGTAAGTATAATAGGTATATGAATTGAAATGATGTATTGAATTGCTTTTTTAAGATTGCTATAAATTTTTCTTCCCATAGCTACAGCATCAACCATTTTGGATAAATCATCATCTACTAAAATTAAGGATGCTGCTTGTTTCGCAATCTCTGTTCCTTTTTTGCCCATTGCAATCCCAATATGTGCGGCCTTTAATGCAGGGCCATCATTCACTCCATCACCCGTCATGGCAACTATTTCGTTGTTGGCTTTTAGTGCATTGATAATTTTTAATTTGGCATCTGGAAACATTCGGGTAAATATATTGGTATTGGTAACCGTATCTTTTAAATCAACATCGTTTAATTTCATCAGTTCATCTCCGGTAATACTTTTTTCATATCCTTTAAATCCAATCTGTTTTGCTATGGCTGATGTAGTAGCCGAGTTATCACCTGTTATTATTTTAACTGCAATGCCTGCGGTATAAAACTTTTCTAAAACTGTTTGGATATTTATCTTAGGTGGGTCGTAAAAAGCAACAATACCTTTAAATGTAAATTGAAATTCCTGTTGTGTAGCAGGAAAATTATTGCCACTATAACTGGCCTCCCCTACTGCCAACACACGATAGCCATCGGTAGTTATAATTTTAATAGCGTCTTGTATTTGTTGTGTTTCAATTGTTGTCAGGTTAGATATATTCATTAAAGCCTCAGGTGCGCCTTTAGCTGCTATGATACGTTTGCCCAAACTGTTTTCAAAAATATGGGTCATCATAGGAGGCTTTCCGCCTAATGGATATTCATGAACCATTTTGTATTGTGGCCTTTCATCAGTAGTATATTCTTTTGCGTAAGCATGGTGCAAAGCTATTTCCATTGGGTCAAAAGGGATAGGCTCACTGGCAAACATTGCCAACCTGATCAGTTCTTTTTCACCATCAGTTGTACCATTTTCAATTCCAGAAATTTTGTTTGATGCCAACACATAAAGTTTTGCCAAACTCATTTTATTTTCAGTAATTGTACCTGTTTTATCGGTACAAATTACGGTGGCACTACCGAGTGTTTCAACAGTTTTCATTTGCTTTACCACAATACCCAGTTTCATCAACCGCCATGCACCCAATGCCATAAATGTGGTAAATGCAACGGGGATTTCCTCCGGTAAAATACTCATGGCAAGGGTAAGTGCCTTTAGTAAACTATCCAATACATTGTAAGAGTGAAAATAATTTACTGCCCACACAATAAGAAAAATAACGGCACCTGCAATCACCATCTTCTTTACAAAATTATTTATCTGCAACTCCAGCGGCGTCTTTTCTTCCTGTATATTTTCAAGGCTTTTTCCGATTTTCCCCAATTTGGTCTCGTTGCCAATAAACGTAATGGTGGCAATGGCTAATCCACTGGCTACTGTTGTGCCGAGATAAATTAAATTATCGGTTTTTGTTTTGTCTTTTTCAAAAGCAAAGGACTCACCCGTGAGAATGGATTCATCTACAGAAAAATCATTGGAGTGTACAATGATACCGTCTGCTGCAATAGAAGTGCCTTCCTCTACCATAAGGCTGTCTCCAACAACCAGCTCTTCGCTTTTTATTTCTATTACTTCGCCATTCCTGATTACTTTACAATAAGGATGTGTAAAGTTTTTTAGTTTCTCCAGGGCATTACGGCTCCTGGAATCCTGGTATAACGAAATGGCAGATACCAGTATGATTGCTGATAACATAAAAAGGCCATCTCCGGCATCGCCACTGATGAAATAAATGGCAGCTGCCACCAATAATAAAATAACCATTGGTTGTTTTATCAAACTTATAATTGCATTGCCAAATCCATTTTCATTTTTATATTGTAATTGGTTCAGCCCAAATGTTTGCCTTGCAATTAGTACTTGCTCATCGCTTAAACCTTTTATGTTAAAATTATTTGAAGACATTAGTATACATAATTGAATGGTTGTAAAAGTTTTATTTAACAATAGTACTATGACTTATTAAACACCAGCAAAGGCACTTTAGCATTAAATGAATACTCTGCAGATTTACTTGACAGGAATATTTTTTGAAACAGGGTTCTGTTTTGTTCTGTAAACATTATCATCATAGAAGGTTTTGTTTTTTTGATGGCCGTTTCGATATTGGCAACCATGGATTTAACAAAGTCTGTATTTTTAATGTTGAGCTTTATATCAAATTTTGAGAACTTTTTAACCGCAATCTCAATAACTTTAGGGTCGATAATTGTTTCTAACGGAGAAGTAAAATGGAGTAATTCAATGGTGGATTTTAATGGTTTTGCAAAAGCTACCACTTTTTTTATTTCTTTTTCCAGATTAGTCAGGTCAGATGCATACAGTATACTGGTGATTTTTGATGGCTTATAATTATAGGGTACAGCAATTACAGGTACATCAGAATGGTTAATAAGATTTGCGGTATTGGTGCCAAGAATCCTTTCCAACTTTCCGGCACCTCTTGTACTGATACAAATAAAATCAAACTTATTTTCCAACGCATATTCCATGATACAACTTTGTGGGAAGACAGAGCTTTTGATAACACATTTTTTATTTGACCTGGTTAGGGCTAAACTTTTATACACTTCTTCAACAAACACATTGAGCTTATCCTGGATTATTTTTTTTTGTTCTT
>JBGSIG010000396.1:0-9843 GCA_041742655.1 Ferruginibacter sp.
ACCCTGAAATTACCAGATTTTTTATGACCATACCTGAAGCTGCCAAGTTAGTTTTGGAGGCTGGTAAGATTGGAAAATCAAGTGATATATTATTATTTGACATGGGAAAGCCTGTAAAAATTATTGACCTTGCTACCCGTATGATTCAGTTGGCAGGATTGGTGCCTGGAAAAGATATTGCTATTCAGTACACGCAATTAAGACCCGGCGAAAAAATGTTTGAGGAATTGTTTAAAGATTCTGAAGAATTTGCGCCAACGATTCATCCCAAAATACTACGTGCAAAAAAATGCGGAGATACAAATCCTGATTTTTACACCTTACTAAATAAGTTGGAAACCATAGCACTTGCTCACAGCAATGAAATGATTACACCTCTTCTTGCCAAAATGCTTCCTGAATTTGTCCATGCACCTAATAAAAAAGTGCTTAATATTGATCAGTCAGAGGCGTTGTCCTTTAGTGTAAGTTAAAAAAACATTACTTAATTTCAGTGGCCCACACTTTCCCTAATAACTAAATCCGGCTTTTATTTATTTGCATTCTACTTTTTCAAACAAAATGCTGAAATTAAATTGCTTGTAGTGTTGTAACTTCTAACTGCTCCTTTTATAGTACTACCCCTTGCAGGCCTGGAATCATGCGTATGCTTTTCTACTTAATTATTTAGCTGTTTTTACGTCATGCCAACGTGGTAATTATGGGATAGCTGTAATTAGCCGAACCCACTCGTGTCTTCAAAACCTTTTGTTTAAACGGAAAAAGTTGAACAGGTTTCAAAAGTGTAGATATAGAGGGGGCATAGAATTTAATAGCTTAACGGTTTCCCGGTGTAAAGGAAATTGTAGTGCCACTTATGCACTGGAATCGTTACGAAAAGTAGTCGAAAAAGTACTACGAAACAAGAAAAGTAAAAATGTTTTGCAACATTTATAAAAAAAAGTTAAACTTTTGTAATATTTTTAAAAAGTATTACTACCTTAGTTTAAATTTTACAATTAGTAGTGAAACAACTTGCTTATAAAAGAGATATAATAAAAAATCTTTATTTTAACCAAAATTTATCTTGTGCAGAGTTGAGTGAATTAACTCAAAAAAGCCTTCCGCTTACAACTAAGATTTTAAACGAGTTGATAGATGAAGACGTAGTAGTAGAAACCGGGTATGCAAATTCTACTGGAGGTAGACGCCCACTTATGTATTCGTTAAAACCTGGCCAGATGTATCTGGTGGCGGTTGCTATGGATCAGTTGATAACGCAGATTGTCATCATGGACATGGAGAATAATTACGTTGGGGAAGTGAAAAAAGTTGACTTGAAATTGACAAACAATCCAGATGACCTTAACGAACTTGTCCGCCAAATTGAAGATTTTATAATTAACAGCACTATACCAAGGAATAAAATAGCAGGAATCGGAGTTGGTATGCCAGGATTTTTAGATGTGATGAAGGGTATTAATCATTCATTTTTGAAAACAGAAAAGGGGCAAACTATTGTGACCACAATAGAATCTGCAACTGGTATTCCTGTGCATATTGATAATGACTCAAATTTAATTGCGCTTGCAGAATTGAGATTTGGAGCCGCCAGGAACAGGCAGAACGTGATGGTTGTAAATGTAGGTTGGGGTGTGGGTTTGGGTATCATTCTGCAGGGCGAAATATTTAGAGGGTATAATGGTTTTGCCGGCGAGTTGAGCCATATATCACTTTTTTCAAATAATAAAATGTGTAATTGTGGCAAAAGTGGTTGCCTGGAAACAGAAGCCTCTTTAGTTGTAATAGTTGAGAAGGCAATACAGGGTTTACAGGAAGGAAAGCTAACTTCTCTAACAAATTTATCGTCTGTGGATGTTGACCAAAGTTGGAATTTTATTAAGGAAGCAGCGTTAAAGGGAGATAAGTTCTCAATAGAATTACTATCAGATGTTGGCTATAATATTGGAAGAGGCATTGCGATACTGATTCACTTATTGAACCCTGAACTTGTGGTAATAAGTGGACGGGGATCATTAGCAGGGAAATTATGGTTGGCACCAATTCAACAGGCTATTCATGAACATTGCATTCCTAATATAGCAAAGGATTGCGAAATAGAAATTTCATCAATAGGGAATAATGCAGAATTAATAGGGGTTGCAGCCTTGGTGATGGAACATTATAATTAGATACGCTTTTCCAAGGGAATAAAATTGCAGAAAATCGATTGTATGCAAAATGGATTTTTTTTAACCATAAAACCAAAACTAAAATGAAAAAACTGCTTAATCGGTTACTGCTGCTTATGCTGGCAGTTGTGTGCTGCCTGAATGTTAGTGCACAGGAAAAAAAATTATTTACCGGTATCCTTAATGATCCTGACGGGGGTCCAGTGGTAGCTGCAACGGTGAAAGAAAAAGGAACCACTAACCAGGTTTCATCTGACCTGAAAGGTGTTTTTAAAATTTCTGTCGCACCTGGTGCTATTCTCGTTATTAGCTGTATTGGATTTGAAACCACAGAGTTTGCTTATAACGAGTCTGCCACTGCTAATATTAAACTCGCAGTATCGTCGCAGGAAATGACGAGCGTGGTTGTAACAGCCCTGGGAATAAAGAGAGAAAAAAAATCGCTTGGGTATGCTGTACAGGAGTTATCGGGAGCAACAATTGTTGCCACAAAAGAAACAAACCTGGCAAATGCACTTACGGGAAAAGTAGCGGGTTTACAGGTCATCCGTTCCAGTGACGGGCCCGGCGGTTCTTCAAAAATGCTTTTGAGGGGCAGTAATTCACTTACCGGAAGCAATCAGCCATTAATTGTTGTTGATGGAATACCGCTGGATAATTTTACCGGTGCGCCTGACAATGGCTATTGGAACCGGCCATTGGATCAGGGTAACGGTATAGCCGACATCAACCCGGAAGATATTGAAAGCCTTACCGTTTTAAAAGGCCCTTCTTCTGCCGCTCTGTACGGATCAAGGGCTGGTAATGGAGTTATTCTTATTACAACAAAAGCAGGAAAGAAACAAAGTGGTTTGGGCATTACTGTTACTTCTTCTATTGGTGTTGAAAATATTTTTACAAATCCTGAAATGCAGAGTGCTTATGGCCAGGGCAATGACAATATTTACGCCAACAATGTACCATCAAGCTGGGGACCAAAGGCAGAAGGGCAACCAGTTACTAATTGGGACGGATCAACCGTACCACTTAGCATCTATGATAATGTTGCTAACTACATGCAACAGGGGTTAACTCAAAACTACGGGGTCTCATTTCAGCAGCTGTATAAACAAAGCAGTATATACACTTCCGTTAATTATTTAGAAGATCAGGGAATGGTGCCAGAAATGAAATTAACCCGCTTAAATTTAATTGCAAGAGCTGTATCAAAATTTGGTAAGAACGACCGTTGGACGACCGACACAAAATTTCAATACAGTAATTTAGCAGGACATAACAGGCCTATTGGTGGAAGAGACAACAGCAGTGCATATACTTTGTACCTTCTTCCCCGATCGATTGATATCCGCGACTTTAGTAATGGAGTTGGCCCAGATGGACAGATGATTTGGTATCCGGGAGCTGGAAGCCAGGTAAATCCATATTGGGGAACTGAGTATAACCTTAATGATGATTCGAGGGATCGGTTCCTTATGAATGGGTCGCTAAAATACAATATTACCAGTTGGCTGAATGCAGAAATAAAAGGCGGCGCCGACATGTACACCACTAATACTCAAACAAAAGTATATGGCGGCAGCCCATTAACTCCTACAGGAAGTTATGGCAAGGGAAAGCTGACTTTTTCAGAGACTGATTTTAGTACATTGATTTCAGCCACTAAAGATGATATTTTTGGCAAGTTTGGAGGTGGTGCGTCAGTGGGCGGCAACCTGATGACACAAAAATATTCAGCTTTAAGCTCCAATTCGGGCCAGTTAGTGGTACCGAACCTTTTTTCATTGAATAATGGAGTAAGTAACCCTACTGTTACCGAAGGATTTAGTGAGCGGAAGATCAATTCACTATATGGAACTTTGCAAGTGAATTACGATGCCTATGTATTTTTAGATCTTACTTTTAGAAACGACTGGTCATCTACCTTGAGCAAAACAAATAGTTCTTTCTTTTATCCCTCGTTTAGCTTATCTTATGTGTATACAGACATGATGCGGAACTTAGGAATGAACATACCTACCTGGTTAACTTTTGGTAAAATAAGAGCTTCCTATGCAGAAGTGGGTAACGATCTTCCACCTTACCAACTGTATAACACCTATGGTATTGGTAAAGATCCAAATGGTAATACCACGGCATCGAGAAATAATGTGCTGCTGGATCCAAATGTACAAAGCGAGTTAATTAAATCATGGGAAATAGGTACAGAATTGCGTGCTTTTAATAATCGCGTAGGATTAGATTTTGCCTGGTACAAATCAAATGCCACAAACCAATTACTTGACCTTCCGATGGACCCACAAAGCGGTTATTCGGCTAAGAAAATTAACGCAGGAGATATCCAAAATACCGGTATCGAAATAATGCTTGATGGAAAAATTTTGAATGATCCTGCTAAAATAACCTGGAATATTACAGTGAATTTCTCTACAAATAATAATACAATTGAAGCGTTAGGAGATGGCATTTTACAATATAAACTTGGTGGATTTGATGACGTTGAAGTGCTGGCTGTAGTAGGTGAGAAATATGGTGAAATATATGGAACCAGGTATAACCGGGTTAAGGATCAAAACAGTCCAAATTATAACCAGATTATATTAAATGCCGATGGGTTGCCAACAAGAGATCCTGCAATAGTAAGATTGGGAAATCAGGGAGCTGTTAGTAATTTAGGTGTTATTAATTCATTTGGGTACAAAAACTTTACTTTCTCCTTTCAGGTTGATGGAAGATTTGGGGGCCAGTTGTTTTCTGCTACCCAGGTTGCCTTACAGGCAAGCGGTAATGCAGCAGTAACAGCACCCGGCGGAGTACGAGACAATTTTGTAGCGGATGGTGTAGTTTCTGACGGCACTGGCGGCTATGTTAAAAATTCAATAGCGGTAACCCAGCAGGCTTACTGGCGTGCAATTGCTACCGCCAATAATCTTGGTATTAGCGAAGCAAATATGTACGATGCATCAAACGTGCGTTTAAGAAATGCAGCGTTAAACTATGAATTACCAGCACGGTTTTTATCTAAAACGCCAATACAGAAGGCAAAAATCGGTGTATCATGTAATAATGTATGGATGATCAGCAGCCATGTACGTGGCATCGATCCTGAATCAGTATATGCTACCAATACAAATGCCACCGGTTTTGAAAATGCAGGACTGCCTACTACCCGTACTATCCTGTTTAATTTGTCACTTAGTTTCTAACCAAGTTAAAATTTAGTAAAATGAAAAGTATAATAACAAAATCATGTATGCTAATTGCTACCACGGTGTTCATAACCTCATGTAGTAAGTTTCAAGAAATAAATGAAAACCCGCTGGCTGCAAGTGCCAACCAGGTGCAGGTTGAATATTTCATTAACAGTTCAATTATTGGGACCCAAATGGACCCGCATATTGCTGAAAGAATTTATATCTTATATTGGCAAATGGCCAGCCACCAGGCATTTAATGGTACTGGCATAGTTGGCGGCTCATATAATGATGGCTGGTCAAGTGACTATTATGGCAGCAGTTATATGTCCGGATGGCTTAATGGGGCGAATTCCGCTGTGCAGGTTGCTGAAGAACAAATTGCCAATGGTACGTCAAAGGCTTATACCAACAACCTGTTACAAGTTGCTCGCATTTGGAGAGCTTACCTGATGAGTGAATTGTCGGATTTGTTTGGACCTATCCCGATCAATGGTTTCCAGGGAGTAAATCCTGAGTTTGCCAGCGTACAAGAAGTATATTACTATATGTTAGCGGAACTGAAGGATGCAAGTGCAAAGCTTGATTTATCAGTTACCAATCCAGAAGCCGTACAAAAAGAAGATCCTGTTTACGGATATGACTATGCTAAATGGAGGCGATACGCTAATTCTATGAGGCTTCGTTTAGCCATGAGGTTGTCTGAAGTAGATGCAGCCAAAGCAAAAACCGAATTTGAAGCAGCGGCTTCAGAGGATTTAATAACTGCTGCTGATCAAATATTTCAGGTTGCAGAAAAACCGGGTTGGGACGCATTAACCGGAACAATGACTCGTGAGTGGAACGTACAGTTTATGTCTGCCACTTATAGAAATCTATCTATGAATTTAGGCGGCATCAAATCAGAAGATCAGTTGTCGTCCTCTTTTCATTCGGCTATTAAACCGGCCAACTGGATGGGATTAAAATTCGATCAACATTTTACAATGAAAACAAACGATCCTTCAGCAGGATATTGGCTGGATGGTTTACCGTACTCGGTTGATCCCCGGGCATACAAAGCATTTATCATACCGGGCGATTTTTCAAACTCAAGTTTTTGTACGTACCCATCATGGGATAATGAGGCTGAAACAACTGTTCGAAATCTGGTGGATGCCGCTGGTGGCGTTGTTAAAACCATTGATGCCAAAAATACATTTAACACCTATACAGCAGGCGACTGGGGAACACTGGGAGCAAAAAACCAGGTTAGGGCTTTCACAGGCACTATTCCACGTTTGGCTATGCCGTACAGAAACAGTACCAGCAAGCGGATATTTTTTGCTTCCTGGGAAACATATTTCCTGCTGGCAGAAGCTGCTGTTAAGGGATGGGCTACACCAATGGGCGGCCAAGCCGCTTATGAAGAAGGCGTTAGAGCAAGTTTTGCGTATTGGGGCGTTTCCGGTTATGCTGGTGCATACTTAAGTTCAACTGAATATAACAGGTGTGGCACGTCTGTAAGTTGGGCTCACACTGCAGAACCTTCGGCAAGTTATTCTATGAATTTCATTGATGGTTATACAAATACGCCCGGGGTTGCCACCATCATTTACCCCAAAAATGATCTCTATAAAGGTGGTGCTGTAAAAAATGATCTTTTAACTAAGATCATTACTCAAAAATATATTGCACAGGTGCCGTGGGTGCCGTTAGAAGGATGGAATGATCAAAGAAGATTAGGGTTGCCATTCTTTGAAAATCCAGCTGTAGAGAATCCGCTACCTAATTTACCCGCTTTAAACTCCTCAAACTTTATGACGAGCCAGGTAGGTTTCTTTCCTCAACGTCTACGATACCCTTCCGGTTTGAGAAATAGTAATTCACAAGGCTACGAACAAGCAGTAGTATTATTGGGCGGGCCAGATGAAGTATTGACTCCATTGTGGTGGGCTCAATAATAAAATGATAATCTACATTTAATTATTTTTTATACATATTTAATCAACAAAGGGCTGACCAGAAATGGTCAGCCCTTTGTATTAGTATTATAATTGAACCGATACGTTTAGTGCAATCATTTCAGGATATACTTTAATATTCCAAAAGAAAAACTAAATCACCTTTGGCTGTAAAAATTATTTTTATTTTGCCACATTTACTTCATACTTAATATTTGTTAGGATAAAAAATTATCTTAGAGGGAAGATGTGCTTTTGCCTGTTACTTGAGTATTAAACATAGTTTTTTAAAATAAAAAATACCCTTCTTTTTTTACAACTTTGTTTTTTTTATTAAACCATATCTGCAGAAAAAGTAAACAGCAGTTAACACTTTTAATGAAGCAGCAACACTTAAAAATTTATAAGTGCCGCTGATTGATTTTTTAGTAAGATTTCGGCAATAAGGTATAAAGTGAGTGCAAAATGTATTAAGAAAATTAAGTTCTGCAAATTCTGTTTTAAAATAATTGTATAAAACTATGCGCCAGATTATAACACTAATCTTATTAATAATAAGTTTAAATGCACAAACACAAACATTATATGATTTTCCAGCAGGTGTAACTTCAGGTATTAGTAGTTTTGAAAACATCAATGGATTAAAGGGTGCTGGTGGCAAAACCAATAAAACTGCCAAAGGCAATGCATTTGAAATGGTGAAGCCCGGAGAATCAAAAGTGATGCTAGACATGATTGGCCCGGGAATGATTCAGCGGATTTGGTTGACAGTAAATCAAAACCCGGTAATGTTGAGAAGCCTTCGTTTTCAAATGTTTTGGGATGGAGAAAAAAAGGCAGCAGTGGATGTTCCTTTGGGTGATTTCTTTGGATGCAACCTCGGAAGAAAAGTTGCCTATCAATCTATATTGTTCTCTACTGCTGAAGGCCGCTCATTTAACTGTTATATTCCTATGCCTTTTCGTAAAGGTGCAAAAGTGGTTATTATTAACGAAAGTAAAACTGATCCATGTAAATTATTTTATGATATTGATTTTGTGCGAACAGAAACGCCTGCACCAGAATCACTTTATTTTCATGCCATATGGAGCAGGCAACAAACTAAAACGCTTGGTGATGACATTACCATTCTTCCTGCATTAAAAGGTAAAGGGCGTTTTCTTGGAGTAAGTGCCGCACTTATTACAGACTCAATATATGCAAAAACCTGGTGGGGCGAAGGCGAAGTAAAAATGTATATTGATGGAGACGGCACTTATCCCACCATTAACGGAACAGGGGCGGAAGACTATATTGGCAGCGCATGGGGCCTTGGTACATTTACCAATTTATACCAGGGTTGTACCGTTGCGGATGAAGCAAAAAGGGAATTTAATTTTTATCGTTTGCATGTTCCTGATGCTATTTATTTTAGTAAAGATATACGCGTATCATTGCAGCAAATTGGCGGTGGTGATATAATAGAAGTAAAGCGCTTATTAAAAAAGGGTGTAAATCTTAAGCCGGTTTCTGTAGATAATGAAGATGGCTTTTATAGATTGTTTGATTTGAAAGATGCGTCTCTGGATAATTATTCAAAAGGCTGGGTGAATTTTTATAGGATAGATGATTATGCAGTTACAACTTATTTCTATTTGGATACACCATCAAATGATTTGCCTGCTTTAGCTGGTTTGGAACAAAGAATTAAAAATGTAAAATAATGTCAAAGAAAATTTTTGGTGTTTTCGTTTTAGTGTAGGGCAATTATGGTTTTGTGGATGGCTTTAGCATTCATCATACCTGGTGTGCAAAATGGTTTAATAAAATTGGATTTCAAAAGTAAATGGATAAAAGAATAAAAACAATGAATAGGTTTGTTTGCCAAAAAATAGAATGTGTATTGCTTGTGGCTGCTTTGCTTGTGTGCAATATTTGTAGTAGCCAGGTAAAAAATATTGGTAAAATTATTTCATACAAAAAAGTAGCTGCAGGTATTGAGGGTAAAATAGCTACTGCTATTTTTGAGGTTCACGCTTATTCTGATAATACCATTCGGGTAAGGGTTTCAAAGAATAAATCATTTAATAATTTTTCTTATTCTTTAACAGACAATCAACTTCCTTCTTTTAAAAATATCCATATTGTTGACAAAGGAAACAGTATAACCTTATCTACAAATAATATTATAGTTGAGATAGAAAAGCAACCATCCCTCAGGATAATTTTTAGAAATAAAAATGGCGAAATAATTAATGAAGATGTTAAAGGCGATTGCTTCGGCACTACGTTTATAGGCGATAAAGTAAGCGTATATAAAAAAATGCAGGAAGGGGAGCGTTTCGTCGGCATGGGGGAAGCGTTAGGTAACCTGGATAAACGAGGAACTGGTATTACGCTTAACAATACCGACACTTACAAATATGGCGACCCCCGTTTAAGTATGTACATCAGCATACCTTTTTATATTGGTATTCATCATCAACAGGTGTATGGTATGTTTTTCAATAACAGTTATAAAAGCTTTTTCAATTTTGGATTATCAACGCCGGGATTTAC
>JBGSIG010000397.1:0-2095 GCA_041742655.1 Ferruginibacter sp.
CGTAACCGCCGCCGCCTCTGCTGCCGCCACCGCCGTAACCGCCGCCGCCACTTTTCTTGTAGCCACCGCCGCCGCCGCCACTTCCGAAGCTGCGTTTTTTGTAACCACCTTCACCTTCAGTGCGTGGTTGCGATTCGTTAACGATTAATTTACGGCCTTGTACTTCGTTTTCATTTAGACTGGCAATGGCAGTTTTAGCTGCTTCTTCGTCGTCCATTTCAACAAAACCAAAACCTTTGCTGCGCCCGTTCATTTTGTCCTTCAAAATTTTAGCGCTGGTAACAGTACCGTACTGAGTGAAGAGATTGCTTAGATCTTCGTCGGTCATTGTCCAACTGAGATTTCCTACGTAAATGTTCATTGTAAAAACTTTTTAGATTAAATAATAACTCTAATGACTTAGTGGTACAATGAACTGAAAACAGGCTCCTAAAAAGACATCTATCAGCTAGCGACGAAATACTAAAACCATTAATAGCGCTACAAATGTAGCTATTTATTTAAAAAAACAATTTTTTTCGATAAAATTCACAAACCGGGATTTTCCAATATCATTTTGGCTAAACGGCCATCCCTATTATAAACATCTTTTCTGAAATTCATTTTTCCCTGCCTGTCTACCCATGCGGTAAAGTAGGATATGAACACCGGCACTGTGTCTTTAAGTGTAACATATTGTTCTTTTTTACTATTCATTGCTGCCGTAATTGTTTCTGCGTTCCATTTTGGATTATCTCTCAAAAGATATTCGGCCAATTTTTTTGGCTCGGCCAATCTTATACAACCATGGCTGAATGCACGGTGATCTTCCTTAAACAACGATTTCGCCGGCGAATCATGTAAATAAATACTGTGGGTATTTGGAAACAAAAATTTTACCAGCCCCAGTGAATTATTTGGTCCCGGCTTTTGGCGAACATTGCCGCCATTCCATTCCATATTATGGGTGGCGAGGTAATTGGGATTTTTCTTTATGGCAGGCAGCGTTTCATTTCTTAAAATGCTGGCAGGAATATTCCAATATGGTGCAAACACTACGTACTTCATGTCGCCATTAAAAACTACGGTCTTGTGTTGGTCTTTACCTACTACTACATTCATACTAAATAGCACACTATCGTTCTCATACACGTGTAATTTATATTCAGGAATATTTACAACAAGATAATTCTTACTTAACTGAACAGGTATCCACCGGGAGCGTTCCATATTTACTATTACCTTTTCAATTCTTTTTGCAATTGGGTAATTCATCTCGGCAATGAGGGATGCGTTCACAATGCCGTCCTCTTTATAACCAAACCGGTGCTCAAAACTTTTTACTCCATCCTGCAATGTAGAATCGAATATTTCGGATTGACTATTTATAGTTAAATCGCCAAGCACAAAAAGCCTTTCCCTGATTGCCGCAATCACGGCCGAGGAATCATTCAGCGCATAAATTTTTTTACCGGCCTTTATTGGCACCAGCTCTCCCCCGGCCTGTATGGCTTTGTATTTTTTTAGATATTCTTTCAATAAATTATATTGCCTGAAAAGCGGAGAGTGTTGCAGTACATTATTACCGCCAATCAATGAATCTAATAATTGCCCGCTGCTGATTTTTTTACGGGGTAAAAACCAATCCAGCGACAATACCTGCTTTTCACTAAAACCCTCCCATACCGTTTTGGCATAAGCTAAATATTGGGCCGTTAGCATCAGCTCAAGAGTTGGCGAGATTTTATCTGATCCTTCCTGTGCTGCTACCATCTCATTAAAAGCAGCATTATAAGGAACGGAGTCGGGTAAACCTTCATCACTGATATTTTGAATACGGTTATACAGGTTGGTAGCAGGCTCTATCATTCCCTTGTCATCATACCATGCATAAGCAAAATTTCTTTTCTGGTAAAAACTGTAAATATCGGCTTCAAATTTTTTGAACCTGGGAAAGCTATCAATGAATGTTGGTACAAGTATACTGTCGAAACTAATTTTTGTTTGGGTGCTGAAGCTACCCTTGATACCGATTTCTTTTACCGGTACTGTTACAATTGTATCAATGGCGGAAGGTGCAGGTTTCTTATTGTTTTTGCAATTGATAAAAATAGCA